>JABAZL010000046.1 GCA_018608425.1 Flavobacteriaceae bacterium | reverse complement strand
AAGCAGTTGTCAAAACGATTAAAAAACACCATATTTGCCCATCCGAATTTTTTGGTAACCGGTTTGGATTATATCTTAGAACTCAACAAAAAACAACTTTGAAATACATATACCTCATAATATTCCTTGCTGGATCACCGTTTATTTTTGCTCAAAGTAATACGTCATCTCCCTATTCCATTGGTGGATTGGGTGAAATTGCATTTAAAGGGAATGCGATTAACAGGCTTATGGGGGGACTTGATATTGTATCGGATTCGCTTCATGCAAACCTAAACAATCCGGCTAGCCTTGGAGACTTAAAACTAGTAACCTATGGCCTTGGTTTAAATTACAAATCCACCAAATTATCTTCTAGTGCTTCAAACGAATCAGTAACATCTGCATCAATAGATTATTTAGTGGTTGCAATTCCTACAAAGAAATTCACTTTTGGTTTTGGAATCTTACCTGCTACTTCAGTAGGCTATCGTTTACAATCAGTTATTGAGGGTGATGATATCAATAATGTAGTCAATCGAAATGAAGGCTACGGCGGATTAAATCAAACATTTTTAAGCATAGGTTTTAAAGTCTTTGAATTTTTAAACTTTGGAGTGAGTGCAAATTATAATTTTGGTAGAATCACAAATGAGTCTTCAAGACAAGAGCAAAATATAGATTTTGGAACTTTTTTCACCAAAACATCTTCTCTAGCAGGTTTTAATTATCGTTTTGCAACACAATTAAAAATTCCGCTTACATCTAAAGTTCGACTTGATGCAATGGCATATTACGTTCCTAATAATAGTTTGACCGCTACAAATGAAAGTGTTTACTTTACTCGTTCGGTTACAACACAGGATCTTGGGGATTTTGAAAACGTAGACTTGGCAGCGATAAATCTAGACGAGACTACAATATCCTTAGGTAATCAATATTCATTTGGACTTGGCATTACCAAAGATAAAAAATGGTTTGTTGGCGGACAGTATTCACGGCGTAACTCAGCTGACTATGTCAACAACTTCATTTCCTTAGACAACATAACATATGCAAACGGATCGCGCCTTTCTTTTGGTGGGTTCTATTTACCAGATTATAGTTCAATAACAAGTTACTGGAAACGAATTGTATATCGAGCTGGAGTACGCTTTGAGGATACAGGTGTTTTGTTTAACAATCAGCCACTTAAAGAAACTGGCATATCTTTTGGAGTTAGTCTACCAATGGCAGGATTTTCCAATGCAAATATTGGTTTAGAATTTGGAAAACGCGGAAGTCAAGACAATGGCCTAATTCAAGAATCCTACTGGAACCTAATCGTGGGTTTATCACTTAACGATATCTGGTTCATCAAAAGAAAATTTAATTAATATTTATATATCAAATGAGAACTCTAACAAATTTCTTAGCATTTACTTTCATTCTTAGCACAAGCTTGGTTAGTGCTCAAACGAGCGAAACGTGTAACCAGAACTTATCTATTTTTGCAGAATCAGCAAAAGTTAAGAACTACGACGCAGCATATGAGCCATGGAATGCAGTTCGTGCAGAATGTCCAAAACTTAACAGAGCAATCTATACCTATGGAGAACGCATTCTGAAGAGCAGACTCAAAAACGCCGTAGGCGCAACCAAGGATGCTGAAGCTCAAGACTTAATGAAGTTATACGATCAATGGATTGAAAACTTTCCTTCTAGAAAAGGAAAAAACATGATCGGTAGTATCTTGGCAAGCAAAGCGCAAACCATGATGGATTATAAACTGGGAACTACTGCTGAGGTATACGCAACTTTTGATGCCGCCTACACTAAGGATATCAATAGTTTTACCAACCCAAAAGGTTTATACAACTACTTCAAAACAATGCATGTTCTTTACAAAGAAGGAGCTGCAGGAGTAACACCCGAAAAACTATTCAACAAGTACGAAGAGGTTTCAGAGAAATTTGAACTTGAAGGTACTAAGTTAGCTAAGAAGTTAGATGTGCTTTTGAAGAAAGAAGAAAGCGGATCTCCCTTAACAACTAAAGATTTAAGGAATAGAAAGAAATTCGATACCAATTCAAGAGCCATTGGTATTTTTCTTTCAAATCTTGATGCTATTATTTCAAAAGAATCTACCTGTGAAAACTTGATCCCTTTGTATACTCGTAATTTTGAGGAAAATAAAAACGATGCAGTTTGGTTGAACAGAGCTGCTGGACGTATGAAAAGTAAAGAGTGTTCAGATGACCCTTTGTTCGTAACAATTGTTGAAGCATTACACGCATTGGCTCCATCGGCTAACTCGGCTTACTATCTTGGGATATTAAATGATAAGAGAGGAAACAGCAGCGAGGCTTTACGTTATTACGAAGAGTCTATTTCATTGGAAACGGACCCTTACAAAAAGGCCAAGACTTTATATAAAATTGCTCTAGAATTCAAAGCAAGAGGTCGTAAATCAACTGCTAGAAGTTATGCGAACAAAGCTTTAGGATATCAGCCTTCCCTTGGAAAAGCTCATCTGATGATTGCAAGTTTGTATGCAAGTTCTGCAAACGACTGTGGAAACACTCAATTCGAGAAAAGAGCAGTATACTGGTTAGCAGCAAAAACTGCTAGAAGAGCTGGAAAAGTAGATGCATCCTTAAAGAAAAATGCAAATAAAACGGCATTGAGTTATGAAGGTAGAGCACCTTCAAAAACGGATATCTTTACAGAAGGAAATGCAGGGACTACAATTAAATTTGATTGTTGGATTAGAGGGAGTGTCACTGTACCGAGCCTCTAAATGCTTAACCATCTATTAAAATATAAACTAAGGGTTGTCGTTTTTGCGACAGCCCTTTTTTGTTCTTGTGATTTGTCAGTTGATAAACCCGTCCTTACTGATGCTCAGAAAAAAGAACCGGTAGGAACAGGCTATAATATACGCATGGTATATACCGATTCTACACGTGTAAAGGCCATCTTAGAAGCGCCTGTTTACCTAGACTATTCTAACCTACCGCTTCAATACTCTGAATTTCCTGAAGGACTTAAAGTTACTTTTCTTGATGAATTGATGAATGAAAATATCGTATTGGCTGATTTTGGCACACTATATAACAGAACATCAATTATTGATTTGGTTGGAAACGTTAGCCTCACTTCAAGTGATGGCTCTGTTTTGAATACAGAACAGCTCTATTGGGACGCGAATAACGATTGGATTTTTACTGAAAAAGAATTTCGTTTTGTTGGGCCTGAATACAATGTACTCGCAAACCGATTGGATACCAATAAAGAATTCACTAAATTTCAGACAGGTAAATTAACCGGTACTGTAGCTGTAAAAGAAGAAACGGCAGTTGAGTAACACAAATAACATTCGAATGAAATTTCATAAAATATCAGAATTCTTATACATCGTCATAGCAGTAGTGTCTCTTTTTGAAGTGATCACACTTTGGGATATACAACGGGATAAAGCGTATTTGTTCATTGGCTTTTCTGCGCTATCAATTTTCATGTTTTTGTTCCGACGTAACTATAGGAAGAAGTTTGAACGTAGAAAATCCTAGATGGTTGTCACAGACTTTGTAATTATTATTTGCCTGATGCTTTCTGCTTTCTTTTCGGGTATGGAAATAGCCTTTATTTCGTCGGATAGAATTTTCCTTGAAATCGAAAAAAATCAAGGCAATATCGTTGCTCGAATTTTAACCCGCATCACCGAAACGCCATCTAAGTTTATTGCTGCCATGTTGGTTGGGAACAATATTTCCTTGGTCGTTTATGGAATTTTTATGGGAGATAGAATTATTAGTCTCTTGTACCCTGAGGCAAACGGAGCTAATTTATCCATCAGTATTCTTTTTTACCAAACCCTTATTTCAACCGTAATTATTTTACTGACAGCGGAGTTTCTCCCAAAAGTTTTTTTTCAACTCTATGCCAATAAGCTAATTAAGTTATTCATTATCCCTGCAGCAGCTTTTTATTATCTCTTTTATCCCATTACTTTTTTTGTTATCAAAATCACGGACGGACTTCTTCGAGTGTTTTTTAAAACCTCGGCTGAGGTGGCAGAAATTTCCTTTTCTAAAGGGGAACTAGGTGATTATATTGAGAAGCAGGTAGAGTCCGTAACAGACAAAGGCAAACTGGATTCTGAAATTCAGATTTTTCAAAACGCATTGGAGTTTTCAGATTTGAAAGCTCGTGAGGTTATGGTACCCAGAGCAGAGTTGGTTGCACTTGACATAGATAAGGATATTCAAGAGTTAAAGGAGTTGTTTATGACCACTGGTTTATCTAAAATTCCAGTTTATCAAAATTCTGTTGATGATATTCTGGGCTATGTTCATGCCTTTGAACTACTAAAAAAACCTTCGTCAATTAGAAGCATACTGCTGCCTGTAGAATTTATTCATGAGCCGCTTCCTATAAATGAAGTGCTGAATCGACTTACACGCAAGCGTAAAAGTTTAGCTGTTGTGCTCGATGAGTATGGAGGAACCTCAGGCATTATAACAGTTGAGGATATTGTTGAAGAATTGTTTGGTGAAATTGAGGATGAACACGATCAAGTGGATCATTATGAATTAAAAATCAGTGATACGGAATTTGAGTTTTCTGCGCGATTAGAAGTCGATTATTTAAATACTACCTATGGTTTCTCTTTCCCAGAGGAAGAGTTTTACGAAACCTTAGGTGGCTTAATCGTTCACCTTACAGAAGAAATCCCACAACAAGATGATGTGTTTTCTTTAGACCAGTACGAGTTTAAAATCCTTGAAGTTTCCTCTACTAAAATAGAGCGAATCCATCTAAGGATAAAAGAATCTTAGCAGAGTATACCGCAACTCGAGAGTAAGCAGCATTATATAATTTTATTCCCTTTTATTATTGCTTAGGAAATTGTATTTTCGCAACTAATAAAAATTTAAATACCCATACGATGGCCATATTAGGTAAAATCAGACAAAAGTCGTTCTTTCTAATTCTAATCATAGGACTTGCATTATTTGCTTTTATTATTTCGGGAGTATTCGGAAATGGAGCAGCAGAAACGGGACCTTCTGATCCCATTGGAATTATTAATGATGAAGAGCTTAAAATTGAAAACTTTAGATTTCTTGTTGATCAAACAGAACGTCAATACGGATATTCAACTATTCAGGCGGTAAACGCTGTTTGGAATCAATACGTTCAAAGCACTCTTTTTGAAGCTGAGTTGAATACCTTGGGTATCGATGCAGGAAAAGAACAAATTGAACAAGTAGTATCTTCTACAGAATCCATCATAACAGATGCTCGTTTTATTAACGAAGCTGGTTTTTTTGACTTTGGTTTATTTGCAGATTTCATTCTACAAATGAGAGATCAAAACCCTCAAGGATATGAGCAATGGAAATCACAAGAAGCAGGTATTATTTCTTCTGCCAGAGAATCCATATACTTCGACTTAATTAAATCTAGTACTGGGATTACAAATAAAGAAGCTCAGATATTATTTCACTTAGAAAATGACAACCTTGATTTGAACTATGTTCAAATTCCATTTTCTAGTATTAACGATACGTTAGTTTCTGTTTCAGATTCAGAAATCAAATCATACATCAAGAACAACGCTTCTTCATACGAAACAAAAGCAAGTCGTGGTATCGAATATGTTGCCTTTTTAGAAACTGCAACAGAAGAAGATCAAACACTTCTTAGAAACAATCTAGACTCTTTATTAGAAGACCGAATTGAATACAACGAAGTATCGAAGCTTACGGACACCATTCAAGGGTTGAAGTCAACTACAAACGTTCAAGAGTTTGTCGATAAATATTCTGAAAAAGGGTTTGATTCACTTTACTTACCAAAAGGAAGGTTACCAAGAGAGTTTGGTGACATCTTATACAACCTAGAAAAAGATGCTGTTTTTGGACCTTACAAAAACATCGACTCGTATCAGATTTCACGTCTATTAGATCGTAAGAAAAACGGTTCAATACGCGCATCCAATATTGTAGTTGCTTTCCAAGGAGCAACGGGTGCTTCTACAGATATCACAAGAACAAAAGAAGAAGCTAAAAGATTAGCGAACAAGTACCTAAGACAGTCTAGAAGAGATCCTAGTCAAGTTGAAATTCTTGCATTGAAATCTTCTGATGGTCCAACTAAAAAATCTGCGGGTGATTTAGGATTTTTTCAAGAAGGTGGAATTACTCAAGCTTTTTTCGATTATGCAAATAAAGCTCGAATCGGTTCTGTTGGATTAGTAGAAACAGAATATGGTTTCCATGTTGTTAAAGTAACAGACAAACAAGACCTTGTTCTTTTGGCTACAGTGAGTCAAAAAATTGTCCCTTCTGAGAAAACTTCTAATGGGATTTTTCAAGCTGCAACACAATTTGAAATGGGTTCTGCTAAACAAGATTTCGCAGCTTTAGCTACAGCAGAAAATTATAACCTACGTACAGTAAATTCTATAGATGCTTTAGATGAAAATCTACCTGGATTACCAAATCAACGTTCAATTGTTCAATGGGCTTTTGGTGAAGATGCAGCTGTTGGAAACGTAAAGCGTTTTAGTCTTTCTTATGGTGGTTATGCCATAGTAAAACTAACAAGTAAAAAAGACAAGGGATTAGCAGCAGTAGAAGAAGTTCGTGCTGAGGTTAGTCAAATTATAAGAAACCAGAAGAAAGCTGATATGCTTATTAAAGCAAATAAAGCAAACACTTCGCTTGAAGATCTTGCTGCTGCAAATAGTGTTGAAGTTGTTTCTGCTTTATCTGTAAATCAGAAAAGTGCTACTCTAGTCGGTGCAGGTAATGAGCCCTACGTGGTTGGTGCTGCCTTTGCAATGGGAGCAAATGAAACTTCTAGCTTGATTATTGGAAACAAAGGAGTTTATATGCTTCAAGTAACCGCTAAAAACATTGTTGATGATCTAGAAGATTACACTTCTTTTGCGACTAGTCTTGCTCAATTAGAGCGTGAAAAAGTAGCTCGTTTGGTTATCGATGCATTGGAATCTTCTGCAACGATTACTGATAATCGCGCTTTGTACTACTAAGAAGAAAAAGTATTATTTTTAAAAAAGCCTCTGTTTACGGAGGCTTTTTTTATGCAATCATTTCATCGTATCGAATTACTGTAGCATACCCTTTTTCTTTAAAATAAGTAGGGCAAGAATCCCCAGTAGCTAAAATAAAGTCTCCTCCCCAAGCTCCTAAACTTTTTACTGCTCCATTAAAATCAGGAAATAGCCGCTCTTTAATTGGAGTTTGCTGAAGCAGTGATCCAACGATTTTTTCGTGTGCTGCAATCAATTCATTAAAGCGTGTCAATGTGCTAGCTTTTACGAGTGATGAAGTTAGCTTATCGATCGATTCAATCTGCTTATTCGACGGCTTAGTGCGCTTGTGATAGGCAGCTACTTCTTGCTGACTGTCTTGCTTCTCATTCAAATGCACAAAGTAGAGCTGATCGCAGAAGGATGGATCATAAGACAAAGATTCAACCAGAGGAGTATATTCATTTCGTATAAAGAATATGGCTTGTTTCGCTGCGGCTACGGCAATGTCATAGCCACTACCTCCAAAGGTTTTATCGAGTAGTTTGTATGGGTTTACTTGTGCCCACTGCGCTACGTTATTTATAAAAGTAGAGGAGGAGCCTAACCCCCAACTACGGTCAAAATCTAAGTTTGTTTGGACTTCAAAACCGGTAGAACAGAATATTGGTTTAAGTGATCGAACACATTTTAAAATACTTTGTAATTTCTTGATCAGTGGCAAAGGAGTTCCATTGGTCTCTAAACATTCAAAAGTATCAACAGATAGAATTACATCCATCCAAACCTCTTGGGTGTGGGTGTAACTTTTCCATTTTAGTACTGGGGCTTCTATAGGTATAACCTGCATGTGTTGCCCTTTTTGAGTTGGAAGTGCAAAAGCTTTTGCACCGTCGAGGACGAGGTATTCCGCAGTGATTAATAATTTTCCGGGACTATAAAATTTAAGCATTCGTAGCTTTTAAAAATTCGGTAACCGCGCTAAAGCTAACGGGTGTTGTCTTGAAATGTTCAACTGCTGCCTCTTTTTGTGTTGCATCTGCATTGAGTTGATTCAATATATTGAGTAAGTGCATTTTCATATGCCCTTTTTGAATTCCCGAGGTAACCAAAGAGCGCAATGCTCCAAAGTTTTGAGCAAGTCCAGCAACAGCAATTAATTCCATTAATTCAGAAGCTTTTGGGTTTCCCAGTAACTGCATAGACCATTTTACTAGGGGGTGTAAGTTTGTCAACCCGCCAACGGTTCCTACTGCCAAAGGAATTTCAAGAGCAAAACAAAATTCATCTTCTGTGATTGTTGCAGTACTCAAGCTCCTGTATTGCCCCGATCTTGATGCATAGGCATGAATACCAGCCTCAACGGCTC
Organism: Flavobacteriaceae bacterium; assembly: GCA_018608425.1. Lineage (GTDB taxonomy): Bacteria > Bacteroidota > Bacteroidia > Flavobacteriales > Flavobacteriaceae > Arcticimaribacter. The sequence goes on along the minus strand of JABAZL010000046.1, from coordinate 5,474 downwards.
TGAAATCATTTCCAGTTGCGAGAACTACAGCATCTATTCCGTTCATAATCCCTTTATTATGAGTCACAGCTCTGTGGGGTTCTATGCGAGCAATTTCAACTGCGCGAACAAATTTTTCAGCAAATTCACGCTTGGTTAATCCCTCTTCTGGCTCCAAATCATCTATCGTACAGCGAACTTCGGCTCTGACCAAACAGTTCGGGACATAGTTCGATAAGATGCTCATTACAATTTCTATCGGTTCTTCTCCTTTCAGATCGGCGTGTATTGCTGCTTCCCGAACTAAAGTTTTGGCGAATTGTTCTAAACAAGAGTTTATAAAATTAGCACCCATGGAATCTATCGTGTTGAAGCAAACATGAATCTGATAATAGTTATCGAGTTCAAGGGTCTTGTCTACTAATGTTAGGGATGAAATTCCACCCCCGCGAGCATTCATATTTTTGGTAATGCTTGCCGAATCTTGATGGAACTGGGCTTCAATTGAATTGAAAAAAGAAAATAACTTTTCGGGTGCCCCAGTGTACATAAAATGTACTTGCCCAATTTTTTCTTGTCCCAATACTGTAGCTCTAAATCCTCCACGGGCTCCCCAATATTTAGCTGCTTTTGCAGCTGCAGCAATAACAGAACTTTCTTCAATAACCATTGGAATAGTGTATTCCTTTTCATTGATAATAAAGTTTGGAGCTACGCCTAAGGGTAAATAAAAATTAGAGACTGTATTTTCAATAAATTCATCGTGAAGTTGTTGAAGTTTATCATCCGAATTCCAATAAGAAACCAGTGTTTGCTTTGCATCTTTATTGCCTCCAAAGTAAGTGGTAATGAGCCATTCAATTTTTTCTTCTTTAGTTTTTCTTGAAAACCCAGCAATATTTTTTGACATGCAATTATTTTAGTAAGTACAAAGATACATTTTTCGTGAAAGAATATTTTACTAGTTTGTTTTAGTGGTTTGCTCAAATTCACTACTTTGGTTTACCATAAATTTTTTAAAATTTACCTACAATGAAATTATTGCGATTAGCCCTAGTCTTAGTGTTTCCATTTGCACTGGTTGCACAAAATAAAGAAATTACTAACGAGGAGATTTGGAACTTTGAATTTTCATCTGAACGCTTAGAAGAAATTCATCCTTTGACCACAGTGAGTCAGTATACCGTTCTAGATGTAGATCGAAGAACTCGAACCTCTAAAGTAGTTGCTTACGATTATGCTACTGCTGAAGCAACTGAAGAAATTGTTAATTCTACAACAAGTGCATTAGTTCCTTTTTTTACTTCGTATAGTTTTTCTAAAGATGAAAAGAAGTTGTTATTGGAATCAGAGACTGAACCAATTTACCGTAGGTCAAAGCGAGCTAAATATTTTGTTTACGATAGGGAAACACATAAAACTTCTTTGTTGTTTGGTTCTAAAGTTCAGGAGCCTAAATTCTCTCCCGATGGTTCTAAAGTAGCTTTTGTCTTTGAGCGTAACCTTTATATAAAAGATCTTGTTGTAAACTCCATCGAACAAATTACTTCGGATGGAAGCGAGCATATCATCAACGGTTTGTCGGATTGGGTGTATGAAGAAGAATTTGGATTTGTTCGTGCTTTTGATTGGAATGCTGACGGATCGGCATTGGCTTTTATGCAATTCGACGAAACGTTGGTTCCAACCTATTCTATGGATGTAATTGGTGATAATTTGTATCCATACCCTTATACTTTTAAGTATCCTAAAGCTGGTGAGACCAATTCAATTGTTGGATTGTATTTATATGCACTAGCAGACAAAAGTGTGACTTCAATTTTGTTAGGAGATGAAAAGCCTTATTACATCCCTCGAATCAAATTCACTCCAAATAAAAACAACTTGATGGTTCAAACCATCAACCGACACCAAAATCATTTACAACTTTGGAGTTATGACATTCAAAAACAAACCGCTCAAGTGATTTTGGAGGAGCGTGAAGATACCTATGTAGACGTTCATGATAATTTAAAATTCTTGAACGATGAAAGTTTTCTTTGGACGAGTGAACGCGATGGGTATAATCATATTTATCATTACAAAGCAGACGGAACACTCAAAAAACAACTCACACAAGGAAATTGGGAAGTAACCCGTTTCTTTGGTTTTCAAGAAAAAACAAAAGAAGTGTACTATGCTTCTGTTGAGCCAGGAAGCACAGAACGTGCAGTCTATTCTATAAAATTAAATGGATCAAGGAAAAGGGCTTTAAGTCCTGAAAAAGGAACTAATGGAGTGGCTTTTAGCGCTGACTATAAATACTACATTCATACTTTTGAAGATAGTAATACACCAACTCAATATAATTTGAGATCAACCGCAACAGGGAAAGTTATCCGCCCGATTGAAGATAATGCAGGTCTGAAAAATAAATTATCAAACTATTCGCTTGCTACCAAAGAATTTTCAACAATTGAAGTCAATGGAAATGAACTCAATATGTGGATGATAAAGCCCAAAGACTTTGATCCTAATAAAAAGTACCCCCTCCTGATGTACCAGTATTCAGGCCCAGGTTCACAAAAAGTAGCCAATTCGTGGAATGACACGAATGATTTTTGGCATCAAAGCCTTGTTCAAAAAGGGTATATTGTTGCTTGTGTGGACGGTCGAGGAACCGGATTCAAAGGAACTGCATTTAAAAAAGTAACCTATAAACAATTGGTTCATTTTGAGACCTTAGATCAAATTGAAGTTGCACGAAAACTTGGACAAAAGTCATTTATAGATGCAAACCGAATTGGTATTTGGGGATGGAGTTATGGAGGCCATATGTCTACAAATTGTATTTTAAAAGGCAACGATGTTTTCTCTCTAGCCATTGCAGTTGCCCCTGTAACCAGCTGGCGTTTTTATGACACCATTTATACGGAACGTTTTATGCGAACTCCTCAAGAAAACCCGGAAGGCTATGACCTTAATTCTCCATTCAATTACCCTGAATTGTTAAAAGGAGATTATTTATTAATCCACGGATCTGGTGACGATAATGTACATTTACAAAACACCATGCGCATGGCAGAGGCTTTGGTTCAGGCGAATAAGCCATTTGAATTAATGATTTATCCAGATAAAAATCATGGAATTTATGGTGGAAATACACGACTTCATCTTTATAATAAGATGACTAACTTTATACTCAATAAACTATAATTAATTATGTCAGAACATACACTAGCTAAACAAAATAATGATACCGCTTTTCTTGGACATCCAAAAGGCTTAGCCTATCTCTTCTTTGCTGAGTTATGGGAGCGATTTAGCTTCTACGGAATGCGAGCGTTACTTACACTTTATATGGTGGAAGAAATATTCAAATCCTTATCCAATAGAGATTATGCAACTGCTGCGGTTTATGCTTCGTACGGTTCGTTGGTTTATGCAAGTACTGTTATTGGAGGTCAAGTTTCTGATAAGATATTAGGAATGCGTTCTTCCATATTTTTAGGTGGAATTTTAATGTCTGTCGGCCATTTTGTTTTAGCTATAGAAAATGATATTGCGTTCTTTTTGGCATTGGCTTTTATTATCGTTGGGAATGGTTTCTTTAAACCCAATATTTCAACTTTTGTTGGTGCGTTGTATAAAGAAGGTGACGTTAGAAAAGATTCTGGATTTACTATTTTTTATATGGGAATTAATATTGGTGGGTGGATTGCTCCCTTATTATGCGGTTGGTTAGCTTTAAAGTATGGATATCATTATGGTTTTGGATTAGCCGGTATAGGAATGACGACAGGTTTAATTTTCTTTTGGAGCGGGATCAAGAAAAACGTATTTGGTGATAAAGGTTTACCTCCAAATAACGAAGTTTATGAAAAACCAATTTTAGGAATTCCACAGAAAACATTTATACCACTTCTCGCGACCTTGTTTGTACCTGTAATTGCATATATTTTATCTTCTTACAAGTCAATCACAACGGGAGACACTCCAATAATAGGCGAAAAGAATTTAGTCGGAATTATCTTTTTAGTTATTGGACTAGCTATCGGCACCTACATGGTTAAGATATTAATAAAGGTTACGTCTGACGAAAGAAAAAAATTAATCATGGCAATTCTAATTACATTTTTCATGACTTTATTCTGGGGATTCCATGAGTTGTCTGGAAGTGTAATTACCTTGTTTGCTTCTCGAAATGTTGCATTAGATGGATTCATGACTGCAGCTCAAACAAATTCGTTAAACTCAATGTTCATCATTATTCTTGCTATTCCAATTTCGTTGTTGTGGGGATACTTATCTAAGAAAAATTTAAATCCAAGAACACCTTATAAATTTGGCTTAGGATTAGTTTTAGCTGGGGCAAGTTTTTATATTTTAGCCTTAAGTGAAGGCAGTGCAGATGAAAATGGAATGGTTCCTTTTGCTTACCTTATAGTGATGTACTTTGTCTTGTCCATTGGAGAATTATTTATGTCTCCAGTTGGGTTGTCAAAAATCACGAGTTTATCTCCAAAACGCATCGTAGCATTTATGATGGGAATTTGGTTCTTGTCTTCTGCTTATGCTTTTCAAATTGTAGGTTTTATTGGCAAACAATTAGCAGTAGAAAGTACCGATTCAAATGTTGGAGGTTTAGATACTTTAGCAATTTACACAGATGGCTTCATGCTAATTTCACAGTACGCTTTAGGTGCTGGATTAATAGTTATTATTTTTTCTCCATTAATGAAAAAACTAATGGGAGACGTACATTAAAAAACTCATGTCTATGAAAATTAAATTTCTTGTTTTATTACTACTAAGTTCTCTAGGAACTTATGCGCAACAAATACAATGGATGAGCTTATCGGAAGCTTTAGAAGCTCAGAAGAAAGAGCCTAAAAAAATCATAATGGATGTTTACACTAAGTGGTGTGGACCTTGTAAATTATTGGATAAAAAAACCTTTGCAAACCCAGATTTAGCACGCTATGTTTCCGAACATTTTTATGCCGTAAAGTTCAATGCTGAAGGGAATGAACCCATCCGCTTTTACGATCAGAATTATGTGAATCCAAATTATGATGAACGTAAAAAAGGAAGAAATGCAACCCATCAGTTCACTCAGTTTTTAGGGGTAAGAGGATATCCGACCATGGTGTTTTTTAGTGAAGACGGTGATCCAATAATGCCGGTTGTCGGTTATTATACTGCGCAACAACTGGAGCCCTACCTTAAAATGATCAAGCAAGGGGATTATATGGTTTTTCAAGATCCAGGGGATTTTGAAAAATACTTAAAAACCTATGTTCCTCGTTTTCGTGGAAAGTAAATACGGACCCTCTTTTTGGGTATCATAAAAGGGAATATCGAATTGTCTGCATGTTTTTTTCCATCGGTTTTTAATGTTTGGATAGTTGCTTCCATCTGCAATAATTTGATCAATCTCATTTTTTAGTAGGATTGCCTCTAGATTCACTTTAGTGTTTTTTGTCAATACGAGCAGGTTTTTTTGTTTCTTGAAA
>JABAZL010000045.1 GCA_018608425.1 Flavobacteriaceae bacterium | reverse complement strand
AGCGTTACACCACAGAGATGATCCCCATAATTCGATTCTTGAGCAGCAGATTTTGCAATGTTTACTCCTTGATCTTTTACTTGTGCAACACACCCAAAAATCACATCTTCAACCTTAGAGGTATCTAACGCATTTCGCTCCTTTAGTGCTACTAATACTTGACGAGATAACTCGGTAGGTGTAACCCCATTAAGAGCTCCCTTTTTGTTTCCTTTTCCTCGAACCGATCGAACGGCATCATAAATGTATGCTTCCATCTTTATTTATTTTACTTTTTTAAATTATTCTTAAATTCTTGTATCACCTTCTGTGTAAAAGGGTCAGACAAATTATCGATTACATCTTTTACTAATTGAGTGAAATCTCGATCCACCAAATTAAGTAAGTTTTTTCTTAATAGACGTTTTGTTTCGGTAAAAACTGGGGTGTGTATGTTCAGCATTTTTTGCAAGTATAACTCCGAACGCTCCAATACCGATTCAACTTCAACAGATTCGTTTACCAAACCTACTTCGAGGGCTTGGTCGCTTGTATAAAGCTTCATTTGCTGTACGGCTTCCCAGGCTTGTTTTTCGCCCAAATGATAGGCATAAATATTAGAAAGTAATTCGGGTACTTGCATGGACAACTTAAATTCGTGCATTCCAACTACATGTTTTGTGCCTTTGCCCATAACCCTGTAATCTGCACAAAGTGCTAGAATGGTTGCTCCAGCTGGGGCATATCCAGTAATGGCACACACAAAAGGTTTTGAAAACCGAATCATGGCTTGTAATGCTTCATGATAATAATTCCAGAATTCTTCTGCTTTTACTTTTCCTCCCATCGCAATATTCACAATATCCAAACCAGCGCTAAAACCATGTGGACGTCCGCTTAGAATTAAGCCACGAACAGAATCATCTTGATCTAATGCGGTAAAAACATGCTTTAAATCACGAACCATTGCCGTGTTTATTTCATTAACCTTACCCCCATCCAACTGGACAATTGCGTAGTTTTCTTTTCGTTCAACAGTAATTGAAGTGTAGATCATGAATTTAAGTGAATATCAATTGAAACAAATATAGAAATATATTGGTTAAGTTCTTAATTAATTCAAAAAATGAATGCTTACAATTTTTAAATCTCCTTTAAAATGATTTAATTTGACAACAAATGAGCAAGAAAGAGAATACAGATAACACCAATAAACGCAAGAGAGGTCGACCAACTGAAAAATCAGGAATCGATCAAGGCGCGATTCTCAACAAGGCGTTGAAAGAGTTTTCAAAACATGGCTATGGGGGAACAAGCATTAATAAAATCTCATCTCAATGTGCGGTAAACGACTCCTTATTACACTATCATTTTGGCAATAAGGAAGACTTATGGAAGAAAGCTGTAAGCACAGCTTTTGATGCATATTTGAAAGAATCCGTAACAACCTTTAAACTCCTAAAACATTTATCACTAAAAGATACTGCCAAGACTTTGGCACGTCAATTCATATACTACAACTCCAAATTTCCTGAACTCTATTTAGTCATTGTTCATGAAATGACACAGGAGTCCCCTCGAAGTGATTGGTTAATTGAGAATGTTCTCAAACCCCTGACTTTAAAAACAAGTCAGTTGCATGGAATGTTAGTGAAGAAGGGCTTGAGCGAGGATTTTCCAATCCCAAACTTAACTACAATTTTTTTTAGTGCTGCAAACTCTATTTTTCTGTTCAACTATCAGATGAAAAAACAATTTGGTATTGATCCATTTGATGAAAAAGAAGTTGAGAAACACGCCGATATCATTGTCAAGATTTTTTACCCCAACATATAGCCTCGAAACTTTTAGCAACTCGGAAAAGAAACCGCTACATTGATAGCCAAACCACCTTCCGATGTTTCTTTAAAGTTAGAATTCATTGCCAAACCTGTTTCCCACATGGTTTTTACAACCTGATCAAAGTTCACAATGGCATCTTCAGGATTGCCGTTCAATGCTAAATTTGAAGCCATAATAGCTTTGATAGCCCCCATTGAGTTTCGTTCAATACAAGGCACCTGAACCAGTCCATGAATCGGATCACAGGTCAAACCTAGATGATGTTCCATAGCAATTTCGGCTGCCATTAGAGTTTGCATGGTGCTTCCACCCAAACAAGCTGTCAATCCACCAGCTGCCATCGCAGAAGAAACGCCAATCTCTGCTTGGCACCCGCCCTCTGCTGCTGATATTGTTGCTCCTTTTTTGAACATACATCCGATTTCACCAGCAACAAGCAAGAATTTTTTCACATCTTCGAAACCTTTATTTTCAGCAAAATATTGATGGTATAATAGAACTGCTGGAATTACTCCTGCGGCTCCATTAGTGGGCGAAGTAACAATCTTCCCCATCGCAGCATTTTGTTCATTTACTGCCAAAGCGAAACAGCTGATCCATGTGTTTAGTGTGTCGAAAACTAAGGGTGTTTTTCTGAGAGCTTCTTCCCATGCGTCTAATGTTTTGTATTGATGTTCCTCCAAAAGTTTAGAACAGAGTTCGCGAGCGCGTCTTTTCACATTCAAACCCCCAGGAAGTACACCCGCTGTAATACAACCTTTATATACAGACAACTTCATGGTATCGTAAATCTCCAGTAACTTAAAATCAATTTGCTTTGCTGCTCTAATATGCTGTTCGTTTTGAAATACAATCGCATAAAAATCCAAAGAATTGTCTTGCGTATATCGTAAAACATCCGCTCCATTTTCAATTGGAAATGGAAGGTTAACTTTTTTCTTTTCAGGTTCTGAATCGCCTAGTAACCTAATAAAACCCCCACCTAATGAAGTATATGTTTGCTCCAAAATTGTCTCCTCTTTTTTGGTCGCTCTAAAAGTCAAAACATTGGGATGCGCCTCATGCAAGCTATTACAAAAGTCAATATGCATTTGTGGCGAAAAAGAGATGCTCCCAGAATCAAAAAATAGGGTTTCAGTAATTTTAATTTGATCCAAAACACGTTCCATTTCGCCGGGGTTAGTGGTTTCTGGTATGAGACCAGCAAGGCCCAGTTGAATCGCAACATCTGTATTATGCCCTTTTCCTGTTTTGGATAAAGAGCCATAAAGTGTGATTGAAATATTATCGAATGTATAGGCAGCAAGTGCATCCCTAAAAGCCAAAGCAGCTTTCCAAGGACCAAGCGTATGACTGCTAGAGGGACCTACACCAATTTTAAAAATATCAAAAATACTGAGTTGTTCCATTGAGGCGAAATTAACAGTACCCAAAGGGGTTATTCAGAGTAAAACTATATAAAAGTTGAGACTAATCGATGTTAAATTTTAGAATATGTGAGAATAGCAATATCTTTCAACATGAACGCATCACTAATGCCATATGAAAAACACATTTTTAGTCCTTATTTGCTTATTACTAGCAAACTGTAGCACAAAACTAAAACCCGATAGTATTGAAGTAATTGCCGAAGAGTACGTTCGCTTGGTTCTTCAAGTAGGCCAGTATGATTCAGCAGTGGTTGATGCCTATTTTGGGCCGGAAGAATGGAAACCAAATGAACAAAAAGCGGCTATTTTTCCTGAAGAAACTCTGGTAAACTCAGCAAATGATCTCCTTTCGAAATGTAAAACTCTACTTGAGTCCAAAAGCCCAAACCTCGATATAAGAAGAGTTGAAATGCTTCAAAAGCAATTGATTGCTTTGAGAACTAAAGTCCAAATGATCGGCGGAAAAACCTATTCATTTGACGAAGAAGCTGCACTATTATATGATGCTGAGCCTCCCTTCTACCCTCTAAGTTATTTTGACAAATTACTTGATGAAATGGATCAGTTACTCAATGGAGATGCAGTTTTATCGTCTCGATACACAAAATTCATGGAGCAGTTTATAATTCCAAAAAACATGTTAGACAGTGTTTTTAGTGTTGCTACAGCTGAATCGAGGGCAATTACTAAACAATATTTAGATTTACCGACTCAAGAGAATTTTGTTTTAGAATACGTAAACGATAAAGTTTGGAGTGGCTATAACTACTATCAAGGAGATAGTCAAAGCTTAATACAAATCAATACAGACTTCCCAATCCACATCGACCGGGCGATTGATTTAGCAAGTCATGAAGGATATCCGGGGCACCACATCTATATGATGTTGTTGGATCAGAACCTAGTAAACACTAAAGGTTGGATGGAATATTCCGTTTACCCGCTTTTTTCGCCTTTATCATTCATTTCTGAAGGAAGCGCAAATTATGGAATTGACATGGTCTTTCCTGGAGAAAAACGACTTGCCTTTGAACGTGACGTACTTTTCCCAATTATTGGAATATCAAAAATGAAAGCTGAAAAGTTTCATAAAGTACAGGAGCTGAAAGCTAAATTAAAGTACGCTGAAAATGAAATTGCACGACGCTATCTCAATGGAATAATCGAAAGAGAAGAAGCTGTTGGAATGATTGAAACGTACTTACTCTTTTCTCCAAAGAAGGCCATTCAACGCTTGAATTTCATTGAAACGAACCGCAGTTATGTGATCAACTACAACCTAGGAAGAGACCAAGTAGCCAAGCATATGAAATTATCAGGAGCCGATCCTGAGTTGCCTGAAAAAAGATGGCAGATTTTTAAAGAGTTGTTGAGTAACCCTTATAGTTCAAGTACTCTAAAAAAATAAGCTCCTGTTTGCTTAACTCGTTTTAAATACGTTAATTGAAGGATGATATCTACTAAATTTATAAATACAGTTTTGAAAATTTTTGTTCTATTTTTTGGAGCAATCCTCACACTCATATTGATAGCAAGAACGCCTAGCATTAGCGTTGAAAGCCTTAAAGAACAATATACCGATACTGCTTCGCAATTCATTTCTGTAGATGGACTAGAAGTTCATTATAAAGATGAAGGAAGTGGTTTCCCAATTGTTTTACTTCACGGGACTAGTGCATCATTACATACATGGGATGCTTGGACAGAAGAGCTGATGAAAAGCAATCGTGTCATCCGCATGGATCTTCCGGCCTTTGGTATTACTGGTCCAAATGCAGCAAATCAATATGACTTGGAAACATACAATCGTTTTTTAGAGCAGTTTTTAACCCAACTTAAAGTGGACTCTTTTATTCTTGCTGGAAATTCTCTAGGGGGTTCTATTGGTTGGCATTATGCGGCTGATCACCAAGAACAGGTGCAACAATTAATTTTACTCGATCCAGCTGGATTTCCATCTGAAAAGGAACGTCCTTTAATTTTTCGATTGGCTGAAATCCCAGTTATAAATCAACTTTTAAAACAAATCACGCCTAGATCATTCGTAAAAGATAATTTGAAAGAGGTCTATTTCGATGAAAGTAAAATAAGCGAAGCGTTGATTGATCGTTATCATCAAATGATTTTAAGAGAAGGTAGTCGTACAGCTTTTATTGAACGAGCAAATCTAGAAGGGCAGGATGATACGGATCGCTTGTCGTTAATTCAAGCCCCTACTTTAATTATTTGGGGCGAAAATGACCTTTGGATTCCAGTAACAAATGCTGCAAAATTCATAAAAAAACTAGCTAACAGTAGTTTGGTTGTTATGAAAGAAACGGGGCATGTACCTATGGAAGAACGCCCAATGGAAAGTGTTGCTCACGCACTTAAATTCATCAACGAAAACACTTTGGAAAATTCTCTAAATGGAGCTGACAAAATAAATTAACATGATACAACTATACTGCATGGGAGGAATTTATTTCATCCTCGGAATTGTACATTTTACCCACACTGGTTTTTACAGACCCCTGATGCCAAAATTCTTACCTGCACACGATGCATTAATTTATTGGAGTGGTATTGCAGAGATTGCACTGGGTTTAGGCGTACTTTTTCCAGTTACAAGAAGTATTGCGTTATGGGGTATTATTGCTATGCTGGCCGTATTTTTATTAGTACATGTCAATATGCTACTGCCTGGAAACAGACTAGGCATGTCACTTTGGGCACTAGGGCTTCGAATTCCAATTCAATTTGCCCTTATGTATTGGGCATATGTGAATATTCCTTAGAGACTGTTTACTTTCTTTATTCTAATTATTTCACTCTTAATCAATTGATTCCAAACAGCATAACCCTCTGGATTCAAATGCAGGCGATCGGAAATAAATAGTGAATCATTGGGTTTGCCTTCTTCATCTAAAAATGCATTAGCCGTAGAAACAAAATACAGTCCTTCTTTACGCGCACAGAGCTCTTTAACCAATCGATTCACCTCTTCAATATCGTTCCACTGTTTCCATCGGCTCGAAGTTGGCGTTATCTCTATAAAAGCTAGTGGTATCGATGGATGTTGCTCTCGAACTTGTTTTATGAAATATTTGATTAAACGTAGAACCTTTTTTGGGCTTTCATCTTCTGGCACTCCTTTGATATCATTCGCAACAAAGCAAACAATCATTTCTGGCGAATGGTTGGCTAAAATCCGATCGGTATAAAAAACCATATCTCGAAAGTGAGCGCCTCCATAACCTCTTTTAATTACTGGGAACGGCTTCATATCTTCCTCAATGGTATTCCACAGACGTATGCTAGAGCTTCCGATGAACAATATAGCATCGTTGGGATATTCAATGGACTTATCTAGGGCTTCGAACTGACGTACTTCTGGAGCAGCCCAACTATAACTCTCAAGCGGATATTGTTTTAATGAAACACATGAGGTTAAGCTGAAACAAATAGATGTAAAAAAAACGAATATAATATACTGTGCAATTTTCAATCGAGTAATTTTTAAGTACCCAAGGTAACTATTTGATTTGTAACACAAAAAAGTTTTGTGATTGGCATCGTATTTGTTACTTTCACAACACTCAAATCTTACATCATGAAATACAAAGTTCTATTAGGACTCTTAACTTTTTGTTGCTGTGTATTCACTCAAGCTCAAGAAAAAGACAGCCTCGCTACAAAAAGTAATCTCTTTACATTTTCACCTTCCAAACTTTTAACCAAAGGACAATGGGATATAAAATGGTTCAACAATCTGTATACCGAAGTTAGAGGAGCAGATAAAAGTGGTGCAAAATCTGATCGCATGCGGCAGAATTTCTTCACTTCTTCCCTTGATGTTTTTACTGGAATCAATGATTCCAAAACAATTAATGTTGGGCTTAGTATTGAATACCGTTCCAATACAATCAATGGAATGGATGCATTATCTGTTTTTAAATTTAAAAACAATCCCACACAATCCAGCAGATCGGGAGTAACGAGCATTGCGCCATCAATAAAATTTTCGCCCATAAAACAGGTAAGTAATTTTACCATACAATCTGCATTTCACATTCCATTGATTAGTAAAGAAGAATTATCTGGTGTGTTTTTAGATCAAAAAGGATTTATTTGGCAAAACAAATTTTTCTATGACTATGTAGCCGATAGCGAGCAGTTTCAAATCTTCGCAGAGGTAAACACATTGTATAGCTTTGGAAAGAAAAGCGCGAGTTATGCAAACGATTCTCTTGGAATTGCTCCGGGAGTTTTTGTTAGTTATTTCCCTAATCAAAACTTCATAATTCTTGGACTAGTACAGCATTATAACCTGATCGCAATAAACAATGGTTTTGCACAAAACTATACTGCTGTTGGCGCTGGTGCCAAATATCAACTTACACGTGCCGTTAATTTCGAGCTAATTTACACCAATTTTGTTCGCGGAAATGACACCGGTTTAGGGCAAACTTTTAATTTTGGCTTACGAGCTTTACTAGACTAGGCAGTATGACTTTTATTCAAAAAACAAAGGGAACACTCCTACTCCTTTGCTTATTTGGTTGGATGTTATCTGCGCAAGATACTGCACCAATTATAAGTGAAATTAAAGTAGAAGGTTTAAAAAAATCCGAGCGAAGCTTCATCGATATACTCATTCATAGTAAAGTTGGCAAAGCAATTGACAGCAGCTTAGTTCAGGCTGATATCCTACGATTAATTCGAGAACCCGCAGTGAGTCACGCTACTTATGAAATTATACAAGTAGATGAAAAACAAGCAGCACTGGTTTTCCATATTGAAGAAAATTTTACCCTAATTCCAGCTGTAGATTTATGGACAACTGTTGAAGATCAATTTGCTTTTCATTTAGGTGTTAATGATTATAACTTTTTAGGTCGTGGTTATACAGCAGGTTTTTTTTACAGGAAAAACATTTATTCTGGTTATGGGTTTTTATTTGGTAATCCCAATTTCATAACATCCAAATTCGGGTATAAAATAATTGGTCAACACAACAAAACCTTAGAACCCATTCGAGACGAATTCAATGAATCATTTTATGATTACATCAACAACTCCTTAGAATTTCTTATGGACTATGAATTGGATTTGAAAAATAAAGTAAGTCTTGGATTTGGAATGATTTCTGAAAAATAAAGGAGCAGACCTTCAAGAAGTACCAAACGAATTTGAAACAAGCAAGTTTTTAGGCAAAGTGCTCTATGATTATAACACCTTAAATTATCACTATTATTTCACGGAAGGTTTTAGAAGTTTTACAAATTTCACCTTTGTGACAGGACTAAACATCAATGGAGACCAAAGATTTGTCTCTTTTGAAAATGATTTCTTTTTCTATAAAAGAATAAAAAGTAAAGGTAACTGGGCAACCCGACTTAAAGTTGGCTTAGCGACCAATACTGCTACTCCATTTGCTCCATTTGCAATAGATAATAATCAGAATATCCGTGGTATTGGAAACCTTGTTCAACGCGGGAGTGGTGTTTGGGCATTGAACACCGAATATCGTCATACATTAATTGAAAAAAAATGGTTTGTGCTTCAAGCCAACAGCTTCTGGGATATAGGAAGTTTACGACAATCTGGTGACGATCTTAATACACTTTTTAAAAACAAATCCGTAGAAACTCGTGCAGGTATAGGCGTGCGATTTATTCACAAATATATTTTCAAAGCCATTATTCGCATTGATTATGGTTTCTCTTTCGACAACAACAGTCCCGGCGGATTGGTTTTTTGGTATTGGCCAGTACTTTTAAATCTAAAGCAAATATTCTGTATTCACAAAGTTTGATTCTTTAGAATCCATTAGAGCATCTAAAATTTCATTGTTATACGGTGTGTCTTTAGCTGCTACAAAGGTTCGTATAGAGAATGAACGAAGTGCGTCGTATACACTCAATGTTCCTACTGCAGAATTTTTACGTCCTGTAAACGGATACACATCTGGTCCACGTTGGCAAGCACTGTTTAAATTAACACGACATACCAAGTTGGCTAATACATCGATCAGCGGAGCAAGCTTACGAACATCTCTTCCAAACAAACTAACCTGTTGTCCGTAGTCCGAAGTAGCCATAGCATCTAGAGGTTCATTAATATCTGAATATGAAATCACTGGTACAACTGGTCCGAATTGCTCTTCATGATATACACTCATTTTATCATTAACTGGATACAAAACAGCAGGGAAGGAATAGTTTTCGGTTAACTCGCCTCCTCTTTTATTCATTATTTTAGCGCCTTTATCGACTGCATCTTTAATTAACTCTTGAATATAAGCAGGTTTTCCAGGTTCTGGTAAAGGGGTTAAGAAAACGCCGTCTTCCCAAGGTAAACCAAACTTCAAAGCATCTACTGCTTCAGAAAAGCGTTTGTTAAATTCATCAACAATAGACTCATGTACATACAATACTTTAAGTGCAGTACAACGTTGTCCATTGTATGAAAGAGTACCTGATATACATTCTTTTATGGTTGAATCAAGATCAGCATCGGGTAGAATTATTCCCGGATTTTTAGCTTCTAAACCTAAAACTAAACGCAAGCGGTTTTTGTATGGGTGCAAATCTTGTAATGCAACGGCAGAAGAACTGTGTCCAATCAAAGCCAAAACGTCTACTTTACCCGTTTCCATGATGGGTGAAGCGATTTTACGTCCACGACCAAAAAGAATATTCACAACACCGGCAGGAAAACTTTCTTGGAAAGCTTTCAACAATGGTGTAATAAGAAGAACACCATGCTTTGCAGGTTTGAAAATAGCAGTATTCCCCATGATTATGGCAGGGATGAGCAAACAGAACGTTTCATTTAGGGGATAATTATACGGTCCTAAACACAAGACAACACCCAAAGGGCCTCTTCTTATGTGCGCATGTATACCCGATTGCTTATCGAATTTTGCACTTTTTCGATCCAATTTCTTGTATGCTTCTACAGTATCGAAAATATAATCCACAGTTCGATCAAATTCTTTGTAAGAATCTGCTTTGTTTTTACCTATTTCCCACATCAGCAATTCTACTACTTGCTCCCGAGATTCTTTCATTTTTTCTGCAAAGGTTGACAAGCATCGCAAACGATCTTTAACTTTCATGGTAGGCCAAACACCTTGTCCTCTGTTATAGGCTTTTTCGGCAGCATTTAATGCTGCTAAAGCTGCATCGGTTTCCATATCGGGAATAGAGCCTAGGAGTGTTGGTCCAACTTGACCATCTTTACCTTCAGAATGTATTGTCGAATACACCTCAGATGTCGCACCGTTCCAAGTATGCAGAACTCCATCTACTAAGTACTCGTTACAATGAATGTGATTTTTAAATTGAGAAGATACCATACTAGCATTTTTAGAAAGCTGCGTCATAATGAAATTTTGTTTAACTTTTTTGCAATAATATTAAACTAAGTTAGGGTTTATATTGTAAATAGCGAATGAAAAAGGAAAGAACTAAAGTATTGGATTGAAAAACAATCGAAATATGTATAATTTTCAAAGTCAATTACAATCAAAAATATTAAAAATTAGTTAGAAGAAAAAGTTGTTAGTCCATAAAAACTCAAGTACCTTTAAGTTCAAAATGCAATCAAATTCAATATGCATACACATCCCCTTTCAAAAAAAATTGGACTCTTCATTGGTCCTTTACTTTTTATAACCATTCTCAATTTTCCTTTTGATACGTTATCATTTAAAGCAACCGCAGTTCTTGCATCGGCCTGTTGGATGGTTAGTTGGTGGATTAGTGAAGCTGTTTCTATCTCCGTCACCGCATTACTCCCTTTGATCATATTTCCATTGACTGGTGTGATGGCTGTAAATGACGTTGGTGCAAACTATGGGAGTTCAATTGTATTTCTATTTTTCGGAGGTTTCGTTTTAGCTTTGGGACTTGAGAAAGTAAATTTACATCGAAGGATTGCCCTAACGATCATAAAAAAAACAGGAACCTCGCCCAATAAAGTTATTTTAGGCTTTATGATCGCAACCGCGTTTATGAGTATGTGGATCAGTAATACTGCAAGTACTGTGGTTATGCTCCCCATTGCGCTTTCGGTAATTAACTTACTCATTGACCAACAAGAATCTTCAACAAAACAAACACGAAATTTTGCTCTGAGTGTTATGCTCGGGATTGCATTTTCGGCTAATGCTGGGGGGATTGCTACCGTCATTGGAACTCCTCCAAACTCAGTACTCATCGGGCTTTTAGAAAATGAATATCAGATACAGATTTCTTTTGTCAAATGGATGGCGATCGGTCTGCCGTTTGCTATCGTTATGATTACTATAATTTATCTCGTCTTGGTCTACGGAATGTTTTCTACAAAAGGTCTTCAGTTTAGCGCCTCCCAAGAAGTCATTGACGATGAACTTGAAAAACTAGGACCAATCAAACCTAAAGAAAAACAAGTTCTTTGGGTTTTCGGAATTGTTGTATCGCTGTGGATTTTTAGGACCTTAATTAACTCGGTCTTTCCGGGGCTTAGACTGTCGGACACCGTGATTAGTATTTTTGGAGCCCTAGCGCTTTTTGCTATTCCTTTTGATTTGAAAAAAGGTGATTTCATTTTAGAATGGAAGGATACACAGAAATTATCTTGGGGAATTCTCATTCTTTTTGGAGGAGGGCTTGCCTTAGCTAAGGGAATGTCAACAACAGGAATTGTATCGTTGATTACAACCTATATCGCCGATGGGAACTTCAGTATACTCCTAACAGCATCATTCTTAATTATCCTGATGCTCTTTATGACTGAATTGATGAGCAACGTAGCTCTCGTAGCTGTATTAGCACCTGTAGTAGCAGGAATAGCGCTTGGTCTTGAAATACCCTTACTCTATTTGTTAATCCCAGTTACCATGGCTAGCAGCTGTGCTTTTATGCTTCCTATGGCAACACCTCCTAATGCAATTGTATTTGCCAGTGGATTTATTAAGGTACATGAAATGGCTCGGGTTGGAATTATAATAAATTGTATAGCTGTAGTACTCTTAATAGCAATTTTTAAATATGTACTTCCCTTAATTTTTTAAGAAATCAAATAAATTGGGCTTATCGTTAAGGTATTCTCCAAAGAATCCTTGGGTTTTCATTCGCTCGATAAGCGGAACAAAATCAGCTTCCCTTTTCAGTACAACTCCAACAACTGCAGGAGCAAAATGTTGATTTGTTTTTTTAGAAAACTCAAAATGTGTGATGTCATCGTCCGGACCTAAAACATGAGTAACAAAATCTTTTAGAGCGCCAGCACGCTGTGGAAAGCGAACAATGAAATAATGCTTTAATTGTGCGTAGAGCAAGGCGCGTTCCTCAATTTCTGGTGTACGTGTAATATCGTTATTTCCACCACAAAGAATTGCAGCAACTTGTTTTCCTTTAATTTCAGAAGCGTATTGGTCCATTGCTGCAATAGCTAATGCACCAGCAGGTTCAGCAACAATACCTTCTTTATTGTATAAATCTAAAATCTCTTGACAAATTCGCCCTTCATCTACCGTAATACAAGCATCAAGATGTTTTTCACAAATTTCAAAACTTAAATTACCTACCTGCTGAACAGCAGCACCATCAACAAATTTATCTATTTTTTGAAGTCTCGTGTTTTTCTTGTTTTCAAGAGAAATTTTCATAGAAGGAGCACCTAAAGGTTCCACTCCAATGATTTTAGTTTGTGGAGATAAAGCTTTAAAAACAGTTAAAATTCCCGAAATCAAGCCTCCGCCACCAATGGGAACAAACACATAATCCAAAGGTGTTTTCGCTTGCTCTATTAGTTCAATAGCAATAGTTGCCTGACCTTCGATCACATCTACATCATCGAATGGGTGTACAAAAGCTAATCCGTCTTTTTTACAATGGGCAAGCGCTGCTTGCTGAGAATCATCGTAAGTATCTCCGACTAAAACAATAGATACGTAAGAACCTCCGAACATTTTTACCTGTTCCACTTTTTGATTTGGTGTGGGAATTGGCATGTATACAATTCCTGTAATCCTCAATTGGTTACAAGAAAATGCAAAGCCTTGGGCATGATTTCCTGCACTTGCACAAACAATTCCTTTTTCAAGTTCTTTTGGATCGAGTGCATTTATCTTATTGAATGCTCCTCTTATCTTGAAAGAACGTACCTGTTGTTGGTCTTCTCTTTTAAGAAATATGGAAGCTGATAAAGCATCAGATAAGCGTTTGTTGTATTGCAATGGAGTCTCTTGCACTACAGTAGAAAGTACTTGTAGTGCATTTTGAGCTCCTAAAACTGTAGGTTTCTTATGCAATAGTTAAACGATTTTCTTCATTGCTGTCATAGAATCACGAAGTTCGTAACCGATCATTTCGATTGGATGAAAACGTATGATTTCATTGATATCAATGAGTTGCTTGTTATCTACACCATTACTTTGATCAGCTGCATAAGAAGTTCCGATAACATCCGTATTGATTTTCTTCATAAACTCAGTAAGCATAGGCTTACAAGCATGATCAAATAAGTAACATCCGTATTCTGCAGTATCTGAAATAACACGGTTCATTTCAAATAATTTTTTACGTGCAATGGTATTAGCAATTAATGGAGTTTCATGTAAAGACTCATAATAAGCAGACTCTTCTTTAATTCCGGCAGCAACCATCGTATCAAAAGCAAGCTCTACTCCTGCTCTAACAAAAGCAACCATCAAAACACCAT
>JABAZL010000016.1 GCA_018608425.1 Flavobacteriaceae bacterium | reverse complement strand
TGAACTCAGGAATCCAGCTTCTTGGTGCAATTTTGATTTTACATTTACTCGGTTTCCTATTGGGATATGTTGTGTCTAAAATCATTTTCAAAAATGAAGCCGTTAGTAGAACCATAGCCATTGAAGTGGGCATGCAAAACTCAGGTTTGGGAGCAGTACTGGCTCGGGAAAATTTCATTAACCCAGCAACAGCAATTCCTTCAGCAATATCCAGCTTGGTGCATTCTATATATGGTAGTATATTTGCTTCAATAGCGAACAAATTCAACAATAAAAAATAACATATGAAAAGGCATAAAGCAGTTATTGTTTCTGCAAAAAGAACCCCATTAGGAAAATTTATGGGGGGATTATCAACGGTGCCTGCTCCGAAGTTGGGAGCCATTGCAATTCAGGGAGCTCTTGAAACTATTGGGTTGGATGCTACTGAAGTTGATGAAGTTTATATGGGAAATGTTTTGCAAGCTGGGGTTGGTCAAGCACCTGCTCGTCAAGCAGCAATATTTGCAGGTATCCCCGATACTGTACCCTGTACAACGGTAAATAAAGTTTGTTCCTCGGGAATGAAAACCATCATGATGGCAGCTCAAGCAATTGCTCTTGGCGATGCAGAGGTTGTTGTTGCAGGAGGCATGGAAAACATGAGCCTTGCTCCACATATTGTCCCTATGCGAACAGGAGTGAAATTTGGTGGAACTCAGCTTGAAGATGTTATGCAAAAAGACGGCTTAGTAGATGCCTTTGATCAGGTGGCTATGGGTACTTACGCAGATGCAACAGCAACGAAACATCAAATATCTAGAGCAGATCAAGACGCCTTTGCTATTGAATCGTACCGAAGAAGTGCAGCAGCATGGGAAAGTGGTGTGATGCAAAACGAAATTGTTCCAGTATCCGTTCCCCAGCGAAGAGGTGTGGATAAACAAATTACTGAAGATGAAGAATACACCAATGTTCTCTTAGATAAAATCCCCAATTTACGTCCAGCTTTTACCAAAGAAGGAACGGTAACAGCTGCAAATGCATCTACCATCAACGATGGTGCAGCTGCCGTAATTGTAATGTCTGAAGAGAAAGCAAAAACGTTAGGGTTGGCACCTTTAGCTTCGATCGAAGGCTATGCCGATGCAGCTCAAGAGCCACAATGGTTCACTACTGCGCCTGCAAAAGCGTTGCCCAAGGCACTCGCTAAAGCAAATGTATCTCTTGATGAAGTGGAATTATTTGAATTCAACGAAGCGTTTTCTGTCGTAGGTTTAGCTAATATGCAGCTTTTAGAATTGAATTCGACACAGGTGAATGTTCACGGGGGAGCCGTTTCATTAGGTCACCCTTTAGGGTGTTCAGGAGCTAGAATTGTAGTGACTTTACTGAATGCGATGGAGCATAAAAACGTGAGCCTTGGTGCTGCTGCAATATGTAATGGCGGTGGAGGTGCTTCTGCTATTGTTTTTAAAAGATAAATGACATGAAATTTTTATGATAAATAATAATAGACCTTATCAATTGAAAAACTTGGTTTTACTCCTGATTCTCGTGAGTTCTCTTTCTTATGGGCAGTTCAATTTTTACAAACCCTATGAAGTAGAAATTACTTCCGACATTCCTTTTGGTTCTTTAACCTCAGAAATCGATCAAATACGTTTGGGATTAGAAGCACAGCAATGGTCCGTTGAGGTGCTCAAATACTGGTTGATAGAGATGCAGAAAAACCCCTTTATTACGGGAGATCAAAAAATCAATTTCATTCTTTATGACAGTCAGAAGAGACAGAAAATTGTCATTCGAGTTCCTGTAAAAGAAAAAATAATTCGTGCCTTTAAAACTGAAGCTGGGTTTCAAGAACACTACATCGAGTTTATATCGGAAACCTATGAATGGCTTTTAGAGAATCTGTAAATACATTCTTTATTCCGCACAATATTCTTCGCCTACAGAAAAGCTATTATAAACAGATTCCGTTACCTCTCCGCTAACCGAATTGTCTGGAACATACGATTCAATTTCACTACCATTGGTATTGAAGATATTACTATCAGCATTTAAGATAAAATAGTATTTTCCGTTAACATTTTGCTTGTCAATAATGTCTCCACAGCGGCTATTGTCCGACTCACAGCTGACACAAAAAATACTGATTAATAAATAAGAAAAAAAGCTTCGAGAATTCATAATAGGAACGTTTGTAAAAATAGTTGATACAAAACTACCACAAAATGAATTAAGCAGGAAACTCTTCCTTTAGAAGTATATATCAATTACGGTTTTCTAATTTCATCGACCATAAGTTGCACCTCTTTCGGGGGAGCAGGAGTGCGATAAGAAATCAATATTGCAATCAGTATATTGGCACACATAGCCAAGGTTCCAAAGCCTTCGGGCGAGACTCCAAACCACCAATCTTCTGAAGTTCCACCTCCAAAAAAACCAAGTTTAAATTTCATCATATAAAAAAGCATCAGTGATATGCCCACGACCATCCCACTAATTACGCCCTCTTTGTTCATGCGTTTGCTGAAAATTCCCATCACAATAGCAGGGAAAAAGGAAGCAGCAGCTAAACCAAAAGCTAAAGCAACTGTTGCTGCAACAAAATCAGGCGGATTGATGCCAAAGTAACCCGCCAAAATAACCGCAAATACAGAAGCTACTCGTGCCGCAATTAGTTCTCCTTTATCTGTAATCTCAGGATAGATTATTTTTTTCAATAAATCATGAGAAACAGAAGACGATATAACCAGTAAAAGACCCGCCGCTGTCGAGAGTGCAGCTGCCAACGCACCAGCAGCCATAAGACCAATCACCCAATTGGGAAGGTTTGCTATTTCAGGGTTTGCCATAACAATTATGTCCTTGTCAATCACTAGTTCATTAATTTCAGGGTCAGCTACATATTGCACTAAGCCGTCCTGATTTTTGTCGGTGTAGGTCAATAAGCCTGTAGTTTCCCAATTCGAAAACCATTCAGGGAGGGTTTCATAGGGTTTGTTGCTCACTGTTTGGATGAGGTTGGTTCTTGCAAACACGGCAATTGCCGGAGCTGTGGTGTATAAGATGGCTATAAAAAGCAAAGCCCAGCCAGCAGATTTTCGAGCGTCTCGTACTTTTTTAACCGTAAAAAAGCGGACAATCACATGTGGTAGTCCTGCGGTTCCCATCATCAATGCCGCTGTAATTAAAAATACATCGAGTGTCGATTTAGAGCCTGAGGTATATTGATGAAAGCCTAATTCTCTATGAAGACCATCTAATTTTTCTAAAAGGTACATTCCGTCTGCTCCTTCCGATCCCATTCCGATTTGAGGAATTGCGACTCCCGTCATGATCATGGAAATGAATATTGCGGGTACTAAAAAAGCAAAAATCAAAACGCAATACTGTGCTACTTGGGTGTAAGTAATGCCTTTCATTCCTCCTAAAACTGCGTAAAAAAGAACAATTCCCATTCCGATAAAAACACCTGTATTGATGTCAACCGAAAGGTATCTTGAAAAGACAAGACCTACCCCGCGCATTTGACCTGCGATATAGGTAAAGGAAACAATCAAGGCACAAAAAACGGCAACAGCTCTTGCGGTTTTAGAGTAGTAGCGATCGCCAATAAAGTCAGGAACGGTAAACTGCCCAAACTTCCTTAAATAGGGCGCTAAAAGGAGCGCTAAGAGCACATAGCCTCCAGTCCAACCCATCAGATAAACTGAGCCGTCGTAGCCCGTAAAAGAGATGATTCCAGCCATCGAAATAAAAGAAGCCGCTGACATCCAATCGGCAGCTGTAGCCATTCCGTTGGCGATGGGCGAAACACCCTCACCTGCGACATAAAATTCTTTGGTTGAAGATGCTCGAGACCAAATTGCAATTCCGATATATAGGGTAAAGGTTACACCAACCATTATCCAAATCCACAGTTGTTGTTCCATAATTATTCTAAAGTTTTATCGTCTAGGCGATTCATTAAAAAAACATATAAAAAAATTAAAACAACAAAAATATAAATTGACCCTTGTTGTGCAAACCAGAAACCAAGTTTGAAGCCGCCGATTTGAAATTGATTCATGAAATCAACAAACAAAATTCCAAATCCAAAAGAGACCAAAAACCATATACTGAGAAGAATACTCAAGTATTTTAGATTTGTTTTCCAATACGTATTTACAGGTTTTTCCATGAATAATTTTTATTAAATGCAAATTAGTGCTATCAAAGTACTAAATAGAATAGGTTTTATTTGGATATTAGCTTGAATAAGAAAAAACAAAAAACCGTGTCATGAAAAAAAAGATATTTTTATTAGCGATGAACTTATTGAGTATAAACCTTGTGGCACAAGTTTATACCTTTACTTCAGTATCTAACGGAGAATCCATAACCCATAAAATACTAAAAGATTCTAGTTACCTTATAGAAACACAATATGAGACAGATTCAAAGTCTTTTGTTAGTACGCGCGGAGGATTTTATGAATCGAAAGACGAAGGGGTTCAGATTCATTTTGAGTTCAATTCAAACTATGCGGTGGATAGCTTAAAATCAATAAGTTTGGAGTCATCGAATTGGAAGTTGGTCTCTTTAGCAGAGCAAAACCATTCTGGGAAATGGCTTATGGGAGGAAGAGTTCGAGACGGAGTTGAGAAAAGAAGAAACACTAATGGAGCAAGAAAAACCTTGAAATTTCTATTGGATGGACATTTCCAATGGACTGCTTTCAATACGGAAACGTTTAAATTTCATGGATCAGGCGGAGGAACTTATACCGCACAGGAAGGGGATTACATTGAAACCATCACCTACTTTTCTAGGGACAATTCAAGAGTTGGAGCCGTACTTCCTTTTCGTTATGATTTAAAAGGAATGGATTGGCATCATCAAGGGATGAACAGCAAAGGAAAGCCCATGTATGAAATCTGGACAAAAAGGGTGAATTAAATTTTCGACTTATTCCCATCTTCATCTATCGCAACAAAAACAATATCGCATGCGCAATTTTGTTTCTTGACCTTTTCGATCAAACTTTCGCTCGATACGTTTACATGAATGCGAAGAGACGTGTTTCCGACCTTTATGATTTCTGCATCAAGTAGCACAAGGTCACCAATGTGAATGGGTTCTAAAAATTCAATATCATCAACAAACTTAGTTACACAATATTTTCCTGCATATTGGACAGACAAGGCATAGCCAACTTCATCAATCCATTTCATTACTTTTCCTCCGTGAACATTTCCGCGATAATTTGCATCAGTTGGTTCTGCTAAGAAAGACATTTTAAGTTTCATTTTCTGCATACCTAAAGGTAGTGGTTTTTTACAACCTCCTTGGTTTTAATTTTAAAACAGCTTATTATCTAAGATTTTAGACCTTAATGTATATCTTTACTTGTATATGAAATACACTATATTTTTATTATTACCCTGGTTGCTTATGGCTCAAACTGAAGAACAATCCTACGAAGTTGTACAAACTAAATCCGATTTCGAAATTCGATACTATCCACCTGTAATGATGGCTGCCTATGTTTCTGATTCGAATAATTCTTCTGGGTTTCGATCCTTGTTTCGGTATATTTCTGGATCAAACCAGTCACAGACAAAGATTGCGATGACAACCCCGGTTCATATGGAAAAACAAGAACAAGGGAATTCGATGGCATTTGTCTTGCCAAAAAAATTCGACCCTAAAACAACACCGCTTCCCAGTGATTCTCAAGTGAAAGTTTACGAATCAAAAGGAGGCTATTATGCATCGATGCGTTATTCGGGCTACACCAATGAAGCTAAAGAAAAAAACTATACAGCACAGCTGAAAACAAGTCTAGAAAAAGAAGGCATACAGATAGCCGGACAGCCAAAAGTCTTTGTTTACAACAGTCCTTTTAATTTTGTGAATAGACGAAACGAAATTTCATTCCCGATTGTATGGAATGAGTAGTTAAATGTTCTGCTGTTGTGTCTGCGTTAAAGGAGTTTGTACGTCTCCTGTGTGCTTGGTAGTTGTTGGTTCAAAGAGCAAGAGCCATACCTCTTCATCCGCGATTGGTTTGTGAGGAACGCCTCTAGGAATAATAAGAATTTCTCCTTCATTCAGCACTACAGTTTCTTTTTCAAATACAAGTTTTAAAGTCCCTTTGATGATTAGAAAAAGCTCCTCTTCATCCGCATGATCATGCCATACAAATTCACCTTTTACTTTTGCAATTTTAACATGCTGTCCGTTCATTTCTCCCAAAACTTTGGGACTCCAATGATCGTTAAAAAGACTAAACTTTTCTTCTAAATTAATTTTTTTCATCAAAATCTAAGGCTTTAGTAGTGTTATAGAATCATTTGCTATTCGGGACAATAGTTCAAGTTCTCCTTTTTCATACATTTTGGGAAGATCGTCTAAAGGAGTGTTTTTTGGTGCTTTGTAGTTTTCGTAATCCTGAAACAAAACGCCTGCTATTGTTCTACGGTTTAGGGCTACCCGAAAACGAATTCCACCAGCATCGGTAAGATATTCATATGCCAAGTAATCTAGTGTTTTGGTTTGTTCATCGAACCAATAGCGAAAAGTGTCCTGATAATCAATACCTCCATTTTCGGAAGTAAAATGTACTCCTATTTTTTGATACGATTTTCCTTTGATCTGTTCGGTGTCCATTAAAGTTTTAATTGCCCCCGTATCTTTTAGGCTGTACGGAAGTCTGAAAAAGTATAGGACAGAGTTTACCGATTCAGAATAAACAAGCGCTATCGAATCGGCTAGTACTACTTTTTCGTTTGCAAGAGTTCTTTGAAATCCATTTTTGGAATGCAATAGATCGAGTACTTCAGGAGTTGTATTTTTTCTACGAGTATAAATTAACCCTTGACTATCTTGTCTTTGTGTGTATCGATAATTTCTGAATTGGAAGTCGATGGATTTTTTGTTAAACTCAGTCATTCCGTGTGCCTCAACAGAAGCTTCGATATAGGCTATAGCTGAAAGATCTTTTGCGTTTTGACAACTTAAAAGCAGGAACAGAAAAAAGATAAGAGTCAGGTGGTAAGGCAATTTCATGGAGTTGGTTTTAATGAAAAACAAGGTGTAAGATAAGTAAACTTATGAAGAGTGAAATTCCCCAAAACGTATGCCTAGGGGAGGCCGATTTGAACAGACTACTTATCGAAATAATTCGCGTTCGATTACCAAGGAGTGATAAGAACAAGCCCGAAAAGATTACCCAAAAGGCACGTACAAAGTAATTCATTTCTGGAAATGCCAATTGCAATATGATGTTCATAGGAACAGTAATTAAGAAAGCTGTAAGAATTAGTTTTGATTTAGGTTTTACAATTAATACGGCACTGCAAATCAACACCACAATTCCACAGTTGATATAATACCTCAAGTTATTGAGCGTATGTGTAAAGGCAGAGTCAGGGTCATCGAACTTGAGGTAGAGTAAAATCATCCCCATAAGTAGTGCAGTTCCTAGGCTTACTAGAATCGCTTTGCGTCCGGCACTTATCTTTTCAGCATCATTGGCTTTGGGGTTCAAATATGTAGTATAAATATCTACAGACCAAAGAGTGGCAAGTGAATTAAAGGTAGAGTCAACAGTGCTCATTAAGGAAGCAAATAGACCACATAAAATAATTCCTTTTACACCAACGGGTAAATACGTTTTAACCAAATATGGGAAAGCTAAATCGGGTTCTCCTAGGCTTTCTCCAAGAATTCCATAGAGTGCAATTCCTGGCACAACAATAAGTACTGCCATCAAATATTTTATTAAACCGCCAACCATTAAACCCGTTTGAGCATGTGCTACGTTTTTAGCTGCTAGTGCTCTTTGCATTACGGTTTGATTGGCACACCAATAATTAATATTGAGAAAGAACAAACCAAAGAGATGGGTCCAAGGTAATGTTTCGTGCGAAGCGGGTAAGTGCAAATGCATCTTTTCAGGAGTTTTGATGTAAAGTTGTTCCCAACCTCCTAAATGATAAACTGCGGTTATGCAAACCACAACTCCTCCGATCAATAAAACTCCAAATTGAACAATATCGGTTTTTACGACAGCACTAAGGCCACCGTAATAGGTGTAAATTGCTGAGAATACACCTAAAATTAAAATCAAAA
Source organism: Flavobacteriaceae bacterium (assembly GCA_018608425.1). GTDB lineage: Bacteria > Bacteroidota > Bacteroidia > Flavobacteriales > Flavobacteriaceae > Arcticimaribacter. The sequence continues at coordinate 6,458 of JABAZL010000016.1, read as the reverse complement.
TTCCAATGCGAATGATTCTATTGGAATGAAGGAAAGCAAGCTGTTCACCGAAGACCATGTCTGCTGCATAGGCTCCCCAAAAAAGTGCAGCTCCTAGGGTGATTGTCGCAAAAAGACTGATGTTTGCCAAGGAGTAAAAAAGAGCTACGCGTGCACCTAATTTTATCTTAATGAATTGGGTAATGGTTGTAATTTTTTCTTTTAGAAAAAGGGGTACAAACACAAAAGTTCCAAGTAAAATTCCTTGTACTGCATTGATTTCCAAATTCGCTTGTGCCAATCCATAGAGGTAGGCAGATCCCATCATCCCTAAAAACTGATACCCTTGAATATTTGTTGCTATTGTTGAAAGTGCAATAGAATACCAAGGAAGGTTTCTTGAGCTTAGGAAATAGTCATCGGCAGTAGTGTTTGTTTTTATTTTTCCTTTTAAAGCAATAAAAAGAATTAAACCAAAGTATCCCAGAACAATAGCAAAGTCGATCATAAATTAGGTTCTTGGCCCTTTTTCTAAAGGTGTATTTGGAGTTTCTGTGGGTATTCTCCCCAGAACTTCAGGTAAAGAAACCGTTTTCAATCGTGGTAATACCAGTTCTGCAAAATATTCAGCTTCTTGTTTGTGAGGATAACCAGAGAAAATAAAAGAGCGTATTCCCATTTTAATATATCGTTGAATTTTATCATATACTTGATCTGGGTTTCCAACAATCGCTGCGCCACAACCCGATCGAGCCAGGCCAATTCCTGTCCATAAATGGGGTTCTACAAAATAATCTTCGTCAGCAGAATCTCTTAGTTCCGACTGTCTAGAAACTCCTAGAGATTTTGCGTCTTGAGCGCGGTTTCGAATTTCATCTCCTTGGTTTAGATCAAGATCTGAAATTAAGTGTTGTGCATAGGCTTTGGCTTCTTCTTCGGTTTCTCTGACAATTACATGAACTCGCAGGCCAAATAAAACAGATCGTCCAAAGCCAGCAGCTTGGTTTGTCATGTTGTCCATCAGACCTTGTAACTTATCCTCTGTTTCGGGCCACATTAAATATACATCACAATGTTCAGCGCAAAGCGCTACTCCGTCTGGTGAATATCCTCCGAAGTACAAAAGAGGGCCACCATTTTGTTGGTAGGGTTTTACAGGAGCAGCAGGAAGTTTTATTTGATAGAATTCCCCTTGAAAATCTATTTCCTCCTGGGTCCATGCTTGCTTTAATATTGCTATAACTTCTCTTGAACGGGCATAGCGTTGCGAAGAAGAGAGTTCAGTACCTGGCAAATCCGATGAAATGATGTTGATGGTTAGTCTTCCTTTTAGAATATGATCTAGAGTAGCCAGTGCACGGGCAAGCATGGGTGGATGAATTTCTCCACAACGGATTGCTGTAAGCAGATTAATCTGATTTGTTAGTGGTGCCATTGCAGAAGCAAAGGTTAAGGTATCTTGACCTACTTGATAAGAAGAAGGGCACAAAACATTTCTAAAACCCAAGTTATCGGCAGTTTTTACAATATCAGATGTGTTCTCCCAACTGCTTTTAAACGCTGGATTTCTATGCCCTAAAAAATCGTCATCTCCATCGCAAAGAGGAGCAAACCAAGAAATTTCAGCTCCTTCAAAAAGGGGTAATTTTCTAATTGTATTTTTTTTGTTCATTTAAAATAGTATGCAACAAGTTAACCAAGAATTATTTGCCTGCACAAGATTTCAAGTGGAATCTTATTTTTCTGATTCTTTTGACTTCTCAAAAAGGAAAATTTTTTCGATTGGAAGCTCAAATAATTGGGAGATTAAAAAGCTTGTTGGTAAACTGGGATCAAACTTTTCTTTTTCAATGGCATTGATTGTTTGCCTCGAAACTCCAATAATTGAAGCAAGTTCTTCTTGAGTTAATTTTTTTTCAGCACGTAGAATTTTTAATCTATTTTTCATTTGTACTTTCTGTTGTTTACAGTCATTGTCACTAAATATGTAATTCCGATAAATAAAACTAAAACACTAATTTCTGCATTTCCAGAAATCAAATTCATTTGATCGAGTAGCGAATAACTCAATCCAACAATTACGGCCAAACCTAGGGTTAGTCCCAGTGATTCGAGTTGAATTTTTTTCTGTAGTTCGTCTCCGCTGTTAATGAATTTTCTGTTTGCTAGAATCATTCGGACTCCCAGGATAAGATTGACTATTATGGCTAGAAGTGTACCAATTGATTCTTCGTTCCATAGAAATTGAGGACCAAATGTTGCTATTGCCATGGATAGGGTCCAGGCTAATGTCCAAATTTTAAGTTCTTTTGAGTTTTTCATGTAAAGTTAAGTTTAATTGACATTATGTCAAGTTTATTTTACAAACATACATAAAAAAATGTAAAGTTTTATTTACATTTAAGAAATCTTCAAAAAAAACCCCTCAGTTTCCTGAAGGGTTTTCTAAGGGTTTAATGTAATATAGCGGTAGTCTAAGCTTAATGTTAAAATGTTAATCTGTTACAAATATACACTTTTTAGATAAAAAATCTCTAGAAAACAATCAGATTCTTGCTGTAATTGGTTAAAAAGAGCTAAAAGTTGTTACAATATATTTAGAATTTAACTTTTTGAGTAAACTTAATATCGGATAATATAAATTGTAGGAGGTTCTTAAAAGGATAGTGCTTTTAAGCAGGTAGGTAACTTTTAAGGTTGACAATAATGCTTTAATTTAGATTGTGTTTTTTTATCGAGTTAGCCACTCCATATCAATTCAGAAAATTCATGTAATTTTGTCTTATGAAAAAGAAAATAATCGTGACAGGAGGTTGTGGCTATATTGGATCCCATACGGTTATTGAATTGATCGAAAATGGATATGATCTGCTTGTTTTTGATAATCTATCCAATTCAACAGAAATATCCTTGGATCGCATAGAGCAAATTACAGGGATACGACCAGCTTTTATACAAATCGATTTATCTGACGAAAAAGAAACTAATATTCTTTTCAAGAAGCATCAAGACGCACATGCAGTGATTCATTTTGCAGCGCATAAAGCCGTGGGAGAATCAGTTTTGGATCCCTTGAAATACTATCAAAATAATTTGTGTGCACTAATCAATACCCTTAGCGCTCAGCGCGAAAACGGGATCAATAAATTTATTTTCTCTTCATCAGCTACGGTGTATGGAGATCCAGATCAGTTGCCTGTTACCGAAGAAAGTGAACAGAAACGCGCTACATCTCCCTATGGTAATACCAAGAAAATTGGCGAAGAAATATTGGAAGATCTCACCAAGTCTGACGTAAATTTTTCTGCAATATCCTTGCGTTATTTCAATCCTATTGGAGCACATGCTTCGGGCATTATTGGCGAAATTCCATCAGGAATTCCAAATAACTTAATGCCCTATATAACTCAAACTGCTGCAGGTATTCGGGAGCAGCTATTGGTTTATGGGAGCGACTATCCAACTCCAGACGGAACTGCTATTCGCGATTATATTCACGTAGTAGATTTGGCACAAGCACATGTTGTTGCATTGAAAAGACTTTTAGAACAAAAACAAGAAAGTCCGTTAGAGGTTTTTAACTTAGGAACGGCAAAAGGCTATTCGGTTCTTGAAGTAATCCATTCGTTCGAGTCTGTAACACAAGTACAATTGAATTATAAATTAACAGATAGAAGAGCAGGAGACATTGCTTCACTCTATGCTGCAACTGAACAAGCAGAAAAAAAATTAGGTTGGAAGGCCCAAAAAGACCTTGACGAAATGATGCGTTCGTCTTGGGATTGGGAACAACATTATAGGAGTCAGCAATAAAAAGAAAGCAAATATTTATCCAGATGCTTTTTCCTTTTCAATTCGCTAATTAGCTACCTTGTAATTGAGTTCCATGACGGAGTGAAAACAAATAGAATGAAGATGAAAACTCAAAATGTAGTCAAACGTTTTTCGGCCTTAGATCGAGAAGAACAACTGCATAAGATTAAAACAACACATTTTGATTTAATCATCATTGGTGGTGGGGTCACTGGAGCCGGAATCGCTTTAGATGCATCTTCAAGAGGATTGAATGTGTGTCTGATTGAAAAAAATGATTTTGCATCTGGGACAAGTAATAAGTCAACCAAATTAATTCATGGTGGTTTACGCTACCTTAAACAATTTGAAATCGGCTTGGTTCGGGAATCAGGTTCTGAGCGAGCCATTGTCCACAAACTAGCACCACACTTGGTCGTACCTGAGAAAATGCTTTTGCCACTTATAAAAGGAGGAACCTATGGCAAATGGATGACTTCTATTGGACTCAAGGTTTATGATTTATTAGCCAACGTGGGCGGTCAAGACCGGAGAAGAATGCTGGGTAAAAAGAAAACGCTACTCAAAGAACCTCTTCTAAACGCAGATTCTGTTCTAGGGAGTGGATATTATGCAGAATATCGAACTGACGATGGTAGGCTAACGCTGGAAATCCTTAAGAAAGCAAACGAATTTGGAGCAACGATACTCAATTACTGTGAGATGAATTCGTTGGATTATAATGCAAACGCTAGGATAGAAAAGCTCAATTGTACCGATCATAATACCGGAAATACATTTCAAATAAAAGGAACCGCTTATGTTTCGGCAGCAGGACCATGGGTAGATACCGTTCGTAAAAAAGACAATTCAATAAATAATAAATTCCTACACCTTACCAAAGGCATTCACATTGTGTTTCCTTATGATAAGCTACCCATCAAACAGTCGGTGTATTTTGATGTTGAAGATGGGAGAATGATCTTTGCAATTCCGCGGGGAAAAACAACTTATGTTGGAACTACAGACACTAATTATTACGGAACGTTGAATCGAGTTGTAGCAACGAAGGCTGACGCAGAATATTTGTTGAAGGCAACCAATCACACCTTCCAAGGATTAAATTTAACCTTAGACGATATTGAGTCTAATTGGATTGGCCTAAGACCGTTGATTCATGAAGTGGGGAAAGATCCTTCCGAACTCTCCAGAAAAGACGAAATATTCCTCTCAAAAAGCGGTTTAATTTCTATTGCTGGTGGAAAGTTAACAGGTTATCGTAAAATGGCTGATCGAGTTCTTACTGCGGTTTCAAAGCAGCTGACACCAGAACAAAAAAGTAAGCTCAAACGCTCGTTCACTAAAAAAATTCCACTGGTAACACCCGTTATTAAAACCAGTAAAGAAGTTGTTGCTTATCAAGATGAGTTGAAAGGACAGTTAGCCGAAATGGAGATAACCGACCCTTACATGTCTTGGTATCTCTGTACAACATACGGAAAAAATGCAGATTTAATTCTTGACAAAAAACGTACTTTTAAAGAAGGGTCGGCGCAAGAACAATTGATTCGTGCCGAATTGTGGTATTGCATACAGCACGAAATGACCAATGGTCTTGCAGATTTCTTTGTTCGTAGAACCGCACGATTATATTTTGATATTGATAGCGTTACTCAATTTATGGAAATCATTCTACAAGACTGTATCCACTATTTGGATTGGGATGAAAAACGAATTGCTTTGGAACAAAAAACAATGACCGAATTAATTCAAGATGCAACAGTGTATTACGATAAGGAATTTGAATAGCACACTATTATTGAACTTCAAACAAAACAACATGAAAAAATTAGCAGTATTATTAGTACTTCTTTTCTGCTCTATTAACTCATTTGCACAGGAAATAACTACGTATTATTTAGTCCGACATGCAGAAAAAGACCGATCGGACAAAACTAATTCCAATCCAGAATTAACAGATCAAGGTAATCAACGAGCTCTTAAGTGGAGTTCAGTTTTTGACAATGTAACTTTTGACGCTGTTTATTCAACAAACTATTTACGAACCATTGCAACGGCCAAACCAACAGCAACTGCTCAAGGATTGGTGATTCAATTTTATAATCCAAGGGAGCTCTACTCTAAAGAATTTCAGCAAGAAACCATGGGAAAAACCGTTTTGGTTGTTGGGCATTCAAATACAACACCACAATTTGTAAATGCCATTTTAGGCACCAAACAATACACCGATATACAAGATGATAATAATGCAAATCTCTATATTGTAACGCGTATCAATGAAGAGAATTCTGTTGTGTTATTGAAGATTGAATAATCCTGCCGTCACCATCTTTTAGACAGACCCATAGACACAAAAAGCATTTACATTGCTGTACGTGCTTTATAACTTGTCCCCCCTATTATTTAAAGTTGCAACACAATTTCTTCTTTTGACGATCCACTCGTCTTAGACGATATCCAATTCTCCTTCCTCAATAATACCTTAGTAACGAGTGTAAACTTCCTTTAATTGTGAAGGAAGAGGATTGATGATTTGTTGGTTACTAATTTGTGGATAACCTTTAGTATGAGAGCGATAATGGATTAAGCACACTTTCCTTTTGGACAGAATATACTTAATTTAATGCAAAAACGGTTTGAGTATATACCCAAACCGCTATTGCTTT
>JABAZL010000088.1:3807-15285 GCA_018608425.1 Flavobacteriaceae bacterium | reverse complement strand
TTGGGTCACAATTGACGATGAAACAGGTGTCGAAAAATCAATAATCAAATTGTATGTAGAAAACGATACGCTCTATGGCCGTATCGAAACACTTTTGCTTGAGGATGACCAAGGTCAACTTTGCGCCAATTGTTCAGGTTCCGAACTAAATCAACCCATAGAAGGCCTTGTAATCCTTAAGGGTTTAACCCGGGACGGTGATCAATGGACGGGTGGAACAATTTTAGACCCTGCAAATGGTAAAGAGTACCAATGCACTCTTACGTTGGATGGGACTTCTCAATTAAATGTCCGTGGCTTCATTGGTTTTTCTTTTATTGGTAGGACTCAACGATGGAAACGTACGAACTAACGCCTACTACATTTCGATTGTACTCACTCCTTGCATAAATTCATCTGCATATCGATCTCGGTTTTGATCTTTACCGAAATAGCCCACTGATGTTAGTTGACAGGGTTATCTAGTTATGTTCTCAAGTTCCTAATTCAAACGCCCTTTTTAAATATTAACATTTACTGGTATTATAGATGCTGTATATTTGTACTTATGAAATGGTATTTGTGTTTTTTTAGCCTGCTAGTCTCGTTCGGTTTTTTGAATGCCCAAAAAAAACTAAACCGTAAGTTCAATCGTTCTATCGCTATGGAAACAGCTTTTAAAGGGGCTCAAGTTTCGATTAGTGTTTTTGATTTGGAAGAAAAAAAACAGGTTGTTTCCATACAATCTGACAAAAATATACTCCCAGCTTCTACCATTAAGTTAGTAACTTTCGTAGGGGCCCTTCAAACCTTTAGTTTTAAAATACCCTTGTTCCATTATAAAAAACAAGGTAGCCGCTTTTATTTTTGGTCTTCAGGCTATCCGCTTGTAGCGCACCCAAACCATGTAAACGAAGAAGCCTTTACTTTTTTAAAGAAACAAAAAGACTCTTTGTTTTATATTTCAAGGCCAATGACTTCCCCAGTATTAGGTTCTGGTTGGGCATGGGATGATGTGTCTTATGCTTTTTCAGCAAAAAAATCAAGCTTCCCCTTTCATGGGAATGTAGTTCAAATTATTTCTAGCCTAGACACGGATAGTCTTGGGTTTAGTCCGCCGCGTTTTGAGCAAACAATCCCCTATACCAAGAAACAAGAGTACTATGAATTATTGGCCAATGACCAGATTCGTCGTTTGAGTCGTATAAAAGCAGATACGCTTTATATTCCTTTTACGCCCTCAGACTCACTATTCGTTCAATTGGCGCAAGATGGAATTGCGACTCCTATATATATAGAATCCAAACAGGAAATTCCTTTAGAGGGAAACAAAACGCTTACAACAACAAAAACAACACTTTACAAAGCATTGCTGCGCGATAGCGACAACCTCGTTGCCGAATCTTTGATATTAATGCTAAGCGGAACGGCTCAATGGGAATTGAATACCCAGAAGGGCTTGGAGATGTTGTATCAACAAAACAAAACTCTAAAATTACAATTCCAGCAGGTAGACGGTTCAGGTTTGTCGCGATACAGCCTTGCAAGTCCCAGAGGTTTGCTAGAAACTTTAGACAAAATTTATGAAAAGATTGGAATTAGGAAAATTAAGACTTTATTCCCTCAGGCTAATTCAGAAGGGACACTGATTCGATATGCTCATCAACAAAATTTAGATTTTGTATATGCCAAATCGGGAAGTCTCAGAAATAATCATGCTTTAGCAGGCTATATTTTCTCTAAAACCAATAAACCATATGCCTTTGTGATTTCGGTAAACAACTATACGGGAGATAAAAAAGCAATACAAGCGTCTATAGGAGCAAAGCTATCTTTTTTGCATAGAAAGCTTAGATAAGGATCAGGCAATGAACAATTGTTGTTAATAACTACAAAGCAGGGTATGGGCTTGGATTGATATTTTGCTCTAAGTTTGCACTATATCGTTAGGAGCTCTTTTGATAAGAAGCTTTAAAATTTTTTAACCTCCGCTCTTAGCGGAGGTTTTTAAATGGATATAATAGAAAAATATTCTTCTTTATTTACCTAAATCCTATTGTTTATGGTATTTATACCCTAAATAATTATTTATTTTTTTTTAAAAACTATTTGAAAGTTCAATTATATATTTATATTTGCAAACAAATGTTAATCTAAAAATAAAAGCATTATTAATTTTAATTTAAATTTTATCAAAATGAAAAAAGGTTTATTAAGTCTTTTGGCGGCTGCTCTAACGATTGTTAGCTGTCAAAATTATGACGATCAGTTTGCAGAACTTACTGGTCTTGTCAACAATTTATCAACAACGGTTGCGGGTCTTTCTGAAGTTCAGAATTCACTTTCGGCTCTAAGCACAACGGTTAACGGTCTTAAATCTTCAATTGATGCTGATTTACCAGGACTTTCTACTGGTTTAGAAACTGCTCTAGAAGATATCGCTGCACTTGAAGTTTTATTAGCAGATGTTACTTCTGAGGAAGATTTAGTTGCTATAACTGATGCAATAGCTTTAGTTCAAGAAGATGTAAAAACATTGCTTGAAGCTGACGTTGTGATCAATCAGAACATTACTATCAATAATGCTGCTACATTAGAATATGTATCAACTTTAATTGCTCATGGGCCAGATGATCCATCTGTAATTGTTAATGGAAGAGTTACAATTGCAACTGCTCTATTAACTAGCACTGAAGTGGCATCAACAAGCCTTATCACATCCAAGTTAAGAACAGTATTAGGAAATTCAACTGCTGCTGGAGCTGGTGTTAGTATTACAGCTACTCAAGTTTTAGATTTATCTAGCTTAGCTTTTGTAGATGATGATGTAACTATTACTGGTGTTTCGCAAAATATCGAAGGTTTAAAAACCATAACTGGAAACTTTGTTATTGATTATGGAAAAGTAGCTGCAACATTAGATTTATCTGGTTTAACTTCTATTGGAGGAGATATTACTATAGCTGTTTCTACAGCTAACTCCGCAACTGCTGTAAATTTTGGGTCTTTGGATGTTTCAGGTTCTGTTGAAACAGGTGTTGTTGGTTCAAAATCTAATAGTTTCCCTAGCGCAATTTCAGTAAAAACATCTAATGCTAAGTACATTTCAATAACTGCTAATGTAGCAAATGAAATTGTATCTACTCAACCAGGTTATACGGGCGGAGCAGGATTGACTATTATCGCTACAAATGGTGGGACTATAGATATGAACAGCTTATTAGAAGTTACTGTTTTCGACTTAACTGGAACAACCACTACAGTAGCTCATTTTGACGCTCTAACTGATGCTACTACTGTAGACGTTAATGCTTCTAGTGAAGCTCATTTCGGAGCTTTAACAGATCATACTACTGTTAATGCTGTTGCTGCTGCTGCGTTAAATTTTAGTAGTGTAACAGCAACTGGTGGAGTTTTTAGTGCAGTTGCTCCTGTAGTAGATGTGTCATCATTAGTTTCTATAACTCATGATACTACTTTAAATAGTGCAGGTTTATCTGCTTCATCAATTGCAAGTGTTACAGCTATCTTAACTTCTAATGTTGGACCTATTAACCTTCCAAATGCTCAATTTTCAGATGCAGGTGGACTTACAGGTGCACTTTCAACTACAGCTACAACAGTTACTATTGGTGGTTCTAATAGTGCAGTTCTTGCTAATATTTTAAGTTCTGTAGCTATTGATTATTTGACAGTTACTGATCAAGGAGTTTCTGTAACTGCTATAACTAACACTGATTTAGAGTCACTTAACATTGCTACCGCAGACGGTGGAGCTTTAAGTTTTACTCATACAGCTGCTAACACAATGGAAGAACTTTCTATTGCTGGGTTTGATACTGTCTCTATTGGAGTGAATGCAGCTCCAACTGCTCTTGTTACTGTGACAACTGCAGGTACTATTAAGTCTTTAACTTTAGTTGATAACGACGCTTTAGAGTCTCTTAATATAGGTCATACATATTCTGCTAAATATACTGATGCTCAGCTTATTTCTATTTTAAACCATGCTAATTTGGAATCTGTTGATTTAGCTACAGTAGTAAGATTAGAAGACGCTACAATCACAGGTAATGCAAAATTAGCTACGATTTTAGCTCCTGCTACTACAGACCTTTTGACTGTTGGAGCAACTCTTGATTACGATGTTCATTCTAATAAGGTTAGTGTAACATATATAGAGGCTGTAGCTGCTGTTCAAGATGGTATTAATGACACACCTTATGTAGAAGCTAGAATTATTAGCCCTTCATTGTTATCATGGAAAAACTATCTTGTAGCTGTTAGTACAGTTAATTCAATTGTTGGGAAATATAATCTTAATTATGATGGTGAAAATGATGATGCTGCTTATACATCTAATAACACTGGATTTGGTGTAGATAGAGCTGCTGATGCCGTAGGTATAGCTTCTCGTACAGGAGGTGGAGATCCGGTTGTTCCTGCTATCCCAGCTTGGGATGGTGCTGATATAACTCTTATCGGAGAGTTACTTGCTATTGAATAATTGATTTTATTTTACTATAAATAAAAAAACCTCTCGGAAACGAGGGGTTTTTTTTATATTTGAACTTTACATACACTTATGAAGCTTTACGATAAATTACCAAACTACATACTTCTAGTTTTATATATAATTACAGGTTCTTTAACAAACTTTAAAGCTATTGATATTTTAGCTCCACAGTGGATATATCTTGGTTCTATAAATATATTGTCCTGCCTATACTTTCTTTTTTATAATAGATTAAAAGTTCAGTTGGGCTTAAGTATGCTTTTAAAGTCTGTATTTTTTTATGTTTATCTTTTCTACTTTATATGGTCGGGACTTTCTTATTTTTATGCTATAAACCCTACAGAAACTCTCCTCAATATTCCCAGGCTTGGCAATACTTTTTTTGCAATTATTTTCTGTTTTTTATTACTTAATAGTATTGAAAATAAAGTTATAGTTATCAGTAGAATATTTATTGGTTTTTTATGTTTTGAATTATTCGCTTTTTATAGTGATTTATTAGATCAACTTAATTCAAATTTATTTAATGCAATCAATCTCAAAGGAGTTGCGGGAAATAAGAATATCACCGCAGCCTCAATTGCATTTAAAATCCCTTTTGTTTTATATTCCATTGTAACAGTAAATAAACGATTATTAAAGTTTCTCCTAAGTAGTTTACTTTTATTGGCTTTATTTTCTATTTCCATCCTATATGCTCGTTCTGCAATTCTCAGTAGTTTTATTGTTTTTATAATCTTCCTTATCTATTCCTTATATCAGCTTTATCTTAATAGGTCTGATTTACGAAATAGTCTCTCCAATTTTGCATTAACTATAATTCCCTATGTTTTAGTAGTTTTTTTGAATTTTAGTTTTACAAGCTCTCAAAACAAAGGTAATCTAACGAGTCAATTAGGTGATATAGAGTTTACCGAACAATCTTCTAATGGTCGTTTTCAATATTGGTCAGATGCTTATAATCATATAGTTGATCATCCAATTTTAGGCGCAGGTCTAGGAAATTGGAAAATTGCATCTATCTCTTATGGAAAAGAACATGTTAAAGGGTATACTGTACCGTATCATGCACATAATGATTTTATTCATATTTTCGCTGAAGTTGGAATTTTAGGAGGCATTGCTTATTTAAGTTTATTTATTATGTTAATTTTTTTCTTATTTCGTTTAATTTACATTCAGCGAAAAGAAGATGGCACTACTGATTTTTCACTATTTTTACTTGTATTACCTTTTATAATTTACGGTATTGATGCAGGTCTTAATTTTCCTGTCGCTCGCCCGCTAATGCAGTCTTCTCTAGCATTATACATGGGTCTTTTGTTGTCTATTTATCTTAACCGTTTTTCTCGAAAAGATATTAGTTCAATCAAGCCAATATTGTCATCCTTAATTTTAGGACTTTCATTAGCCCTTTTAATTCCAGGATTAATAATACATGTTCTCTCATATCAATCTTTAGCCCAACAAGGTCGTTTGCTCTATGAATTTAATAATGGAGATTATAAATTAACATTAGCTGAGCTAGAACAAATAGAGGATGATTTCCCTAATTTAACAGAAACCGCGATGCCAATAAAAGCAATGAAAGCGCGTTACTTTTATCTAAATAATCAAAAAGAAAAAGCACATAAGTACGCACTACTAGGCGCAAAAGATAATCCACAAATATATTTTGGAGAAAGCTTAAAATCTCAATTCTTTGCGCAAGAGCAAAATAAAGACAGCGCATACTATTATTCCAAATTAGCTTTTGATAATGTGCCTTATAACATGCCGCATTATAACCTATATATGAACTCTTTGGTCAATAGGAGAGACTTACAAGAAATTAATAGAGCATTCTACTATGTTCAATCTTTAGCAGGAGATACTTCAACTATTTGGCAAATTTATTTAAGATCGCTTGCGTCGGTTCTTTCCCTAGGTGATTCTTTTGCAATGAGTAAAGCTGCAGAAGCTTTTAAATTATTTCCCCAGAATGACGTTATTTTTCAACTTTATAGAATGATGACTTACGGTCAAGAAAGGGTAGGTAAAGCACAACAACTTTATCAAAATGCCAACAAATTATATAATGAAAGAAATTTTGATGAGGCTTTTAATTTATTTAATCAAGCTTTTGATTTAGATCCACTTGAATTCAGCTATGCGCTTAATTCAGGACTCTCACTTTATGAAAGCGCAAAGTATGAAGAGGCAATATCTTATTTTAAAATTGCTCAGAACTCTAAGAAGACTGCTGTTAAAGAAAAAGCTATGCGATATAAGGGAATCTCTTTATACAAAAACGGGTCACAATCAGAATCTTGTGCCACATTTCTAAAACTGGTAAATACCTATCCTAAGCGAATGTATAAACAGGAGTTTAATAAATATTGCAGAAATTAAGTTGTTTTTTGTTTTAAATCTAAGTACATTTGTTACTTAGATTAAAACATTTAAAGTGCTTAACAAACTGATTACATCCAAAACCCGCCTTCGTTTATTGATAAAATTCTTTATCAATCAGGCGAATAGCGGGTATTTGAATGGATTAGCGTCTGAGTTTAATGAATCTACAAACTCAATCCGCAAAGAGCTGAATCATCTTTCAGAGGCGGGATACTTAGAAAAATATAAAGATCACAATAAAGTTGGCTATAAGGCCAATATAGAGCACCCCTTGTTTGACATTCTTCAAAAGGTGGTATACAAGCACCTGGGACTAGAAGAGATCGTAGAGCGCGTATTAGAGCGCATGGGGCCTGTAAAAAAAATATTATTAGTAGGCGACTATGCCCAAGGCTTAGATTCTGGGACAATAGATGTTGTTTTAATTGGAAATAAGTTAAATACAGAATACATAGAAGCCTTGGAAGAAAAGGTAGAGGGATTAATCGAGCGAAAAGTAAATTTTTCTTTAGCGTTTAAACCCAATCCAAATCAAAAAAACATTGTATTATATGAGCGCAAGTAACATTTGTTGTATTGGAGCAGGTTATGTTGGCGTCCCCACAATGGTGGTTATTGCGCTTAAGTGCCCTAATATTAAGTTGAGTATTGTAGACACAAACAAACAACGTATTGCTGCTTGGAACCACGCTGATTTAGATCAGTTGCCAATCTACGAATTGGGACTAAATGAAGTAGTTACAGAAGCACGCGAAAGAAATTTATTATTTTTTTACAGATGTAAAAAAAGCTATAGAAGAATCTCAAATTATTTTTATGGTAGTTAATAACCCCATCAAAACTTATGGATTAGGAAAAGGTTTTGCAGATGACCTTACTTTTGTAGAAAAAAATATATTAATCAATATTATATAAGCAAATGAAATTTTTAATAAAAGAATTCGAAGTTTTACATGAAGTATTAAAGTTGAGTCATCACAACTTTAAAAGATCGCACGAATATTTAAAATGGTGCTTTAAAGACATTGACTTTAAAAATAAAACAGTTTTAGATATTGGTGGTGGAAACGGAATTTATTCCTTCTATGCCAGAAGCCAAGGGGCTTCTTCAGCTCTCAATCTAGAGCCTTTTGGAGCAGGATCTAAAGATAGTGATAGTCATAAAAAAGAAATTTCAAAGTCTCTTTCTATTAAATTTGATCAAAGAACAATTCAGCAGTATGATGATTCACAAAAATTTGACATAATTATTTTACACGATTCAATTAATCATTTAAATGAAGAACTTTTCACTAAAATTCACAAAGACTCAAAAGCTTTAGAAGAATATCAAAAGCTAGTAAATAAAATATCTGACCTTCTCGTTGAAAGTGGGGTAATAATTGTTACTGACTGTGGGCGTAAAAACTTTTGGCCAATGCTAGGACTTAAAAGCCCCTTTGCTCCCTCTATTGAGTGGAACCTTCACCAATCTCCAAAAACGGCTGTTAATTTATTTAAAGGGACCGGATCAAAATACATATACTCTCTAAGATGGTCACCCTTTAAACGATTTGATAGTTTTGGAAGAATATTAAGTTCACTTGGATTTTTACCTTCTTTTTTCATGCAATCTCATTTTAACTTATTATTAAAAAAGAATTAATCAAATCACAGGTGTTCATCAATATTAGAATTATTAAAAATGAAGTCTAATCCATTTATAATTGCAGAAATTGGTCAAGCCCATGACGGGAGTATAGGAATTGCTCATTCTTTTATTGACGCCCTAGCAGATACTGGAGTAGATGCAATAAAATTTCAAGTTCATATTGCTGATGCTGAAAGTAGTATACATGAAAAATTCAGGACAAACTTTAGTTACCAAGATAAAACACGTTTTGATTATTGGAAACGTATGGAATTCACAAAAGTTCAATGGGAGGGATTGAAACAACATTGTGATAATAAAGGCATAGAGTTTATGGCATCACCATTTTCAGTCAAGGCCTTCGAGTTACTTGAAAAAATAGGAGTTAAGCGGTATAAGATTGGTTCTGGAGAAGCCAGAAATCATTTACTTTTAGAACGAATTTCAAAGACACAAAAACCAATAATACTTTCAACAGGTTTAACCAATCAAGATGATCTAGAAAAAACATATTCATTTTTAAAAAACAACAATTGTGAGTTTTCTTTTCTCCAATGCACTACTTCTTATCCCACTAAACCTGAGAATTGGAACTTGCAACGAATAAAAGAATTAAAAGAAAAATTTAATATACCAGTTGGGTTTTCTGACCACAGTGGAGAAGTGTATGCATGTTTGGCAGCTACAGCTATAGGAGCTGAAATTTTAGAGTTTCACGTTGCTTTTGATAAACAAATGTTTGGTCCCGACGCGAAGTCTTCTTTAACGATTAATCAGGTATTTTCCTTGGTAAAAGGAGTACGCGAAATTTCACTTTCCTTAAATCATCCAGAGGAAAATAAAGAACTTGAAAACCTTAGAACTCTTTTCGGAAAATCACTGGCATCAAATAAAAGTTTACAAAAAGGTCATCAAATTACATCTTCTGATTTAGAAACAAAGAAGCCAGCTAGTTTAGGAATTTGTCCAACGGATTACTTGACAGTAATTGGTAAGAAACTTAATAAAGATATAGAGGAAGGTCAATTTATTAATTATTTAGATTTACAATGAAAAAAGTAACTGTAGTTATAACAGCAAGAGCTTCATACAGTAGAATCAAATCAGTTTTACAAGCTCTCAAAAAGAATAAATTAATAAATCTCGAAATTGTTCTAAAAGCATCTGCTCTTGTTGACAATTATGGGTCTATTTTGAAGTATTTGGAAGAAGATAATTTAGATGTCAATTATAAAATCTATAGTTTGTTTAACACTCAAGATATTTCTTTTCAAGTTAAAACTACTGGTATTGGTATGGTAGAATTATCAAATTATTTAAGAAGTTCTAATCCTGACCTTGTGATTACAATAGCAGATAGATTTGAGACAATTGCAACAGCAATTGCAGCTTCTTATATGAATATACCCCTTGTACATATACAAGGAGGTGAGGACACTGGAAACATTGACAATAAAGTAAGAAATGCGATTACATTTTTATCAGACTATCATTTTGTTTCTAACAAAGAAGCGAAGGCAAAATTAGTTTCTATGCAAGTTGAAACAGACAAGATATTTAATCTTGGCTGTCCTTCAATTGATCTAGTGAATATTGCACTTCAAGGAAAAATTGATAATGATTCTTTATATAATTTTTATTCTTGGTCTGGTGAGAAAGTAGATTTAGAAAAAGAGTATATTGTAGTAATGCAACACTCTGTAACCAATGAAGGGGGTAGTAAAGCCCAAATAGAGATGACAATTAAGGCGATTGAGAGGCTAAAGATGCCTACTATTTGGTTTTGGCCTAATGTCGATTCAGGCACAGATGGAATTTCAAAAGGGTTAAGATTGTTTAACAAATCAAATCCAGACTTCCCCATAACTTTTTTAAAGTCTTTAGGCCCTCAGGATTTTTTAAAACTAATTTCTAAATCAAGAACACTAATTGGAAATTCAAGTGTTGGAATCAGGGAGTCATCCTATATAGGTTTGCCAGTTGTAAATATTGGTTCAAGGCAAGAAAAAAGGATCAGAGCTAGAAATGTAATTGATGTTGATTATGATTCTGAAGAAATCTATTCAGCAATAAAGAAACAATTGGCTATTAAAAATTACAAAAAATCAACTATTTATGGTTCAGGAGATTCAGGTGAAAAAATAGCAAACCAAATATGTAGAATATTAGAATTATGAAAGTATTAATAGCTGAATCTGATGATTTTTCTCAAGAAGTTATTTCAATTTTAAGTAAAAGATTTGATTTAAAAGTCAGTAATAATCTTTCTCAAAAGAAATTTGAAGAGGCTTTTTTGGAATATGACATTATCTGGTTTAGATTAAGATACAATCTTTTAAATATTGATAATAACAAAAACATCAGATGTAAATTTCTAGTTTGTCCCGTAACTGGTATTAACCATATAAGTAAGGTGTTTTTGGAAAAGAATGAAATTTATTTAATTAGTTTAAAGGGAGAAAAGTCTTTTTTAAAAGAAATTACACCAACTGCTGAACACACAATTTTTTTAACATTGGCTTTAATGCGAAACGCCATTAGGTCAATAGATGATGTTAAAAAAGGAAATTGGAATCGAGATATATTTAGAGGAAATGAGCTTAAAAATAAAAGAGTAGGGATAATTGGCTATGGGAGGTTAGGAAAAATGACAGCCAATATCTTTTCAGCATTCAATTGCGATTTAACGGTATTTGATCCTAATTTTCATATTGAGGATGAAATATCCTATCGAAAAGCAAAAAGAATTGAAGATATATTTAAATTTAACGAAGTTATTTCTATTCATGTAGATCTAAATTCTACAACAAATAAATTAATAGATGCACGTATTCTGAAATACTGTAAAAACGCATTTTTAATAAATACTTCAAGAGGAGAAGTTTTAAATGAAGTTGATGTAATTAAAGCGATTGAAGATGAAAACCTAAAGGGTTTTGCAGCTGATGTTATTAATAAT
>JABAZL010000088.1:0-3797 GCA_018608425.1 Flavobacteriaceae bacterium | reverse complement strand
AAGCTATAGATTATAAAGAAAGTGAGCTTTTTAAGTATAATTTAACTTCTGAAAGTAATATCATTTTAACTCCTCATATTGGAGGAAACACATATGAATCTTTTGAAAAAACAGAAAAATATGTACTGGACAAATTATTAAATTTAATAAATAAATGACATTAGGAATTATAGTAGCTCGATCTGGCTCTAAAGGATTGAAAAACAAAAATAGCCGAGATTTAGGGGGAAAGCCATTAGTTCAATGGGTAATGGAAACTGCCAAGAAGTCAAAAAAAATAGACACTTTAATTATGTCTACAGACTGTTCAATTTCAATTTCAATTGCCATAAAAAATGAAATAGAAGTGCCTTTTATTAGGCCAAAAGAATTTGCTTCAGATACTAGTTTAATTGTCGACACTCTTCTTCACTCATTAAATTTTTATGAAGATCAAGGAATATTTTTTGATCATGTGGTTTTACTCCAACCAACGAGTCCATTTACTTCTGTTGAAGATATAGACAGAGCAATAGTTAAGGCTAGAGAAAAAAATGCAGATACAATTATAAGTGGATATAATTCTGGTCAAACAAACCCTTCTATAATGTATTCAACAGATGAAGATGGAATTGTTTCTTGGAATACAGGTGGTGAAAAAATGGGTAATCGACAAGACCTCAATACTGTTTTTCAACGTTCCGGGAATATTTATGTCATAAAATCGGATTTAATAAAATCGCGCAAAATATATGGAGATTCTATTTATGCAATAGAAATTCCAAAAGAAAGAGCTATCAGCATTGATGACCTGATGGACTTTAGTTTTGCCAAATTTTTAATTACTCAAAAAAAATGAATCAAAAAAACTTAAAAAAAGGATCTATTGAATCTTTCGAATCAAATTGGAATAATCAAAAGGAAACATTATACAACCATTGGACAAGAGATGTCGTTCCAAATAATCAAATACAATTAGCTTTTAGAGAACACTACAGGCTCTTTAATAAGTTGATTTTTGAACCTAAAGAATATATTAAGACACTAGAAGTCGGTTGTGGCCGTGGAAGTCTAAGTTCGTACTTCGCTGATAATGGAAGCGATTGCACTCTTGTTGACATATCTGAAAATGTAATTCAGGTTGCAAAAAATATATTTAAAAAATGTAACTTAGAAGCAGATTTTGTAGTCGCTGATGCCAAAGAACTCCCATTTAAAAAAAACGAATTTGACTTAGTTTTTTCAATAGGATTATTAGAACACTTTGAAGAAATAGATTCTGTTATCAATGATCAAATACGTGTTTTGAAAAAAGGAGGGACTTTTATTGGTTATGTAGTTCCAGAAAACTTGGAAAATGTTCAAAAAGATTTTGAATGGATTAACCAGGTTCTCAAAGCAAATGCTTCTCAAGAAGAGATCGTTAGGACACAAAATAAAATAGAGGTTTTTAGATCAGATGAAAATTCTGAAAGATATATAAAATCTTGTGAAAAGTCAGGGCTTATTAATGTGCAGTCAGCAGGAACATATCCATTACCGATGGTTTCTCATTCAAAAGATTTCCCTTTTACTTTAATGAATCCAGATTCTGAAACTATCTTGGTTGAACATTTCTTCAAAATTTTGGAAGAAAGAGAAAAAAAATATAACCATGACCGTTGGTTATGTGATGAGGAATATGGTCAAGCTTTTTTAGTTTGGGGTCAAAAAGGATAAAAAGATGAGGATACTTTATTCAACAATGGGATCGCTCTTTAAAGTTTTTTTTGAAGCAAATCAAGAGTTGAAAAAATCAATAGAGGTTGAAGGAATTTTCTATGCAACTGATAAGCATTTCTTTAATAAATATAAAAAAACAACTCCACTAAATGAACATATTATTGTTAAAGAATGGGATCTTCATGAAAAAGCATTAAATCAAAAATTAGATGAATCTCAAATAAAAAGATTAGAAGACCTTTATTTTAAGGATGAATCGTTGTGGGATGCAATTATCAATGATCGAAGAATTTACTTAGGAATATATTGTAAACATAAACAGGATGAAATTTCTTCTTTCTCAGAAGAGGAAATGCTAAAATTCTTTCAGTTCATGGGGACTGAATTAGCCCAGTTTTTATTAGAGTCTAACCCTAATGTAATTATTTCTTTTGCCCCAACAACACTTGGAGAATATCTATTGCTTGCAATTGCGAAATCAAAAAAAATAAAGATTTTAATTTTAAGGCACACTAAAATCAGGAACTACATAACTTTTGCTTCAAATTTAAAAGAAGATTTTCCGCTAATAAAAAAAGACTTTTTAGGTGAAAATTATTTAGATTCTCATCTTAAAACAGCACAAGAATATATTAAAGAGTTCAAAATTAAAAATGGAGTTAGTTATGAAGGAAATATAAAAAAAATAAAGTTTAACAAAAAAGCTACACTGTCATTTCCTCTAAATTTTATACGAAATATTATTTTTGATTTTCGTTCTTTTTTTCTTCCAAAATTAGATGTTCATTCGAGAGGGTTTGCTACCTATAAGTTTTTACTAGACGGTGTTTTACGAAATCTTAATAAAACAGTTCAAAGTTTTATATTCCAAAAAAAAATAATTAAAAAAAATCAATTAACAGAGGCTAAGTATATATATTTCCCTCTACACTCAGAACCTGAAATTGCCTTAACTCTTTTTTCAAAAGGCTATTACAATCAAATTGAGGTAATTCGCATGATTGCACATTCTTTGCCTGCTGGATATAAACTCTTAATAAACGAGCACCCAAGGAATTTAGGTAGAAGATCCAAAAGCTTTTATGCTCAAATACTGAATACCCCAATGGTAAGGTTAGCGGATTTTAGTATCCCGACTTATAGGCTTATAAAGGAGTCTAAGCTGGTAATTATATTGTCTGGTTTTGTAGGTTTTGAAGCTGTTTTACATAATAAGCCAATCCTTTCTCTAGGAAACACAATGTTTAATATGTTGCCTAAAACTATGGTTAATGATATAAAAGACCATAAGCAACTTAATAGTGAAATCAAATGGTCTCTTAAGAATCATCATTTTCAAGAAGAAATAGTTACTCAGTATTTAGCTAGTGTAATAAAAAACTCTATTAGTATTAACCTGTATAATGTTTTACTCAACAAATCAGGAAGACAAGGGGTTACTGTTGATTCAGATTTTAGTTACGAATCTAATTTGAAAAACTTGGTCAAATTAATAAAGTTCTATTTGTAAACTAAAATGAATTTAGAAAAGCAAAAAAAAGTAGTTACACTAGGAAAATATATTGCTCTTGCAGCAATAATAGGAAAGTTTCTTTCTATTCCTGCTAATATTTTTATTGCAAAATTTCTAGGGCCTAAATCCTTTGGTGTTCTGGCAATTATAGATACAATCATGATTTATTTTAGCTATACCAACTTAGGAATTTTAATGAATCTAGAAAGACAAGTTCCTATTGAGAAAGAAAGTTTATCGGAAAAAGAAATTCAAGTTACTTACAGCACAACTTTTTCAAATTACTGTTATACTACTATGTTTTCTGTTTTTTTAATTTTTATAGCTTATTCATTTGGGATCAATTTTAAAACAGATGGTAGCTTAACTATTTTTCTTATTGTAGGATCTATTCTAGTAACACGAAATTTAAATAGTTATGTTTCTTCTTTTATTAAGGCAGAGGGTGAATTTGATGTTTTTGGTAAAAACGCATTTCTTTTGAGTATTCTTAAGCCTATTTTAACTTTACTATTCGCTTATAAATTTGGATTATATGGAATGCTTGTAGCGCTTGTTTTATTAAATTTAACAAGTGCATTTT
>JABAZL010000020.1 GCA_018608425.1 Flavobacteriaceae bacterium | reverse complement strand
ACCCACAATGCAGAACTTTTTGATCTAAGTAAAAACGAAAAGGCACCCATACCACTGCTAAGTTTTGATCTTGATGCACAACAGGCTCACCTTGACGCTCTTCCCAAATTGGTTTCTCAGGTCTAGAAGTTACCATTCGAATGAATTTTTTCATCGACATTGCTTCTCTAAATGGAATTTTTTCTTCTGAATTTCCAGTTCTAAAAAGTTGTGCATCTGCAGTCACTACGGATTAAATCAGCAGGCTGTCGCGCAGATGAAACCCTTCAAAAAAGATATCAATAGATGTTAATGGATTAGACGCTTGTGCGATACTGCTTCTAGAATAAAACAACAGACACATCATCAAAAACATCTTGGTATATATGCTCTTAAAAATCATGAATTCGCTTGGTGTAAAACCAATTGAGGGAAAGGAATTTCAATACCACCCGCTTCTAAGGCTTTTTTGCCCCGTTCATAAACATCAAAATACACAGTCCAATAATCACGAGGTTTTGAATACGGTCGTACAACTAAGTTGACCGAAGAATCCCCTAGCCCCACTACTCCAAAAAATGCTTTGGGGTCATCCAGTACCAAGGGATGTTCTTCCATTACATTATATAAAATCTTCTTTGCTTCATCTATGGAAGCATTATAGGATATTCCAAACTCCATATCCACTCTAATATTTCCTTCTGTAGCATAATTAATTATTTCTCCATTTGCTACAGCTCCATTGGGCAGGATAACTGTTTTGTTTTCTGGAGTTAGCAGTATAGTTACAAAAATCAGAATCTCTTTTACAACTCCAATATGCCCTTGTGTATCAATTAAGTCATCTACTTTAAAAGGCTTAAATACCAGTATCATTACCCCACCTGCAAAGTTCTGAAGGGTTCCACTTAACGCCATACCAATGGCTAAACCCGCTGCACCTAGAATTGCTATAAAAGAGGTCATTTCTACTCCCAGCATTCCCAAAACACTGATTGCTAAAAGCAATTTCATCATGATTCCCGATAAGCTTAATATGAAAGGTTTTAATGATTTATCGAGCTTGGTTCGCTCAAAAATTTTCTTTAATGCTTTTACAGCTAACTTAATAATCCATGATCCAATAATCCAAACGGCAATTGCGCCGAGGAGTTTTGGACCAAATCCGAAAATAAATGATTGAATGTCTTCGTAGAGTTGTGTAATGTTCATGATATAAAATTTAAGGTGTCTTAAGATACAAAAAAAGAGTTAAAGCGCTAGCAATTAGTTCTTTGTGTTTCATATGATATTCATGACAAATAAAAGTTCCACAAGGATAGGCATTAACAAGAACTGTTAACAACCCTGTGAACAATGCAGCAACAAAATCCACTTGTAGCAATCAAATTCAAATTAACTTTATGAAAACTTATTCTTATGAACGATCGACCCAACGACCTGCTCCGCATACGCCCAGAAATAAAGAAAACCAAGCAGTTCGATTCCATGAGTACAGAAGAACGGTTTCAGAATGAAACCCTCCGCCCGATCCTAAAACTCCAGAACCCATTATTGATTGCCGTTTTTCAACGTTATATTGAAATGCGTAAGGGCGTTTTTTACAGCCTAAGCGATACAAAAAAACTAGACTATATTGAAGCCGCTTTAATCAAGGATCAAAAGTTCAATAACACCATAAAAGGAATGGTAGTTGGACATTTTACAATTTCGGAATACAATGCCTACACAGTCAATGCTTCTGCTCTAAACAAGCGGATAATGACCATGGTTGTAAAACGAATAAAAGATCAAGTACAGCTTTTTGTAAAGCCCGAAACGCAAATAGCAATTAGCGCTTAACAACACCCAGATCCGGGTGCACAACTGTTTGCAACTTCAGCTTTAGCTTCCGGAACTCCGCAAGCTTCTTGCGCCAAACACGCGGTTTCTTTTTGTGTTAAAAGAAAATTATTCCCTTTAAGATCCAATCCAAACTTCTGAATCGTAATCCCCTGATATTCAACTTCAATTTCAAGGTCTTGTAGGTTAAAAGCTTTTTCTGAAAGAGTCAAAATCTGTAACATTTTTTCTGGATGCAAGCGATGATCATAATCATCAGCCTCCCATAATTGTAAGTTCACTACTTCTTCTTTTCGGATCACACCACCACAGTCGATGAAGTGTTTGGTTACTTTCCCAACTTCCGTTACATGAAAATGATTTGGAACTAGACTCCCGTTGGGTAATTCAAAAGCTAGTGTAGTTTGTTGTTGTAGTTGTTCTTTGAGTTGATGTAGGGTCATAATATTAATTGTCGAGGAGTGAAACTCCGTTTAAATCTGTGGTTAAAACACTGCTCATATAATCCAAGAAAGGACGAACAGTTCTAAAATCTTGTGCGAGTTGTTCTAAAAAAGTAGGGCTTAGAACTTCTTCATCACTATATTTTTTTCGAAATATAAACATTTTTTTACGAATCAAATCTATATTCGGATCTTCTTTAGAAAAGCCTTTGGGTGAAGTTTTCAATTCATTTCCTTCAAGTTTGCCCCAGGTTTTCTTAAAATTAGATTCATCCATTAACTCTCTTAATTCACTGGAGTCCAGCTCCAATTCCTTACGAATGCGCAAAAGGTCTTCTTTATTTGGATCCCAAAAACCTACAGCTGCAAAATTTTCATTGGGTTTGAGTTGAACGAAATACCCGCCGCGATGCCTCGGTTTCTCTCTGTGCATAGAAATTCCGAAATGGGTTTTATAGGGCGTTTTATCTTTAGAAAAACGTACATCCCTATACACCCGAAAAAGTTTCACTCCATCGATGTGCTCGGTAGCTTCGAGTGATTCTTTCAGCTGTTGGCCAAAGTGTTTCACTTCTGCTTCAATGCGCTTAAATTCTGGTTTGTTAACTTCAAACCATTCGCGGTTGTTGTTTTTCTTTATTTTTTTTAAAAATGAAAGTACCTCTTTCTTTATGGCAGTCATACGTTCTATTGCTTAACCATTAGCCTTTTTTAGCAAAATCCAAGAATCAATTTTTTCTTCCAAATATTCTAATGGAATACATCCTGACTCTAAAACAATTTTATGAAAAGTTTTGATGTCAAAAGCCGCTCCTAAAGTAGTTTCGGCACGTTTACGTAGCTCACGAATTTTTAATTGCCCAATTTTATACGATAAGGCTTGTCCTGGATTGGCCATATAGCGTTCAATTTCGGATGTAATACTGGCTTCAGATTCCGCTTCATTATCCAATGAATACTGTATTGCTTTTTCGCGAGACCATCCCTTAGAATGAAGCCCTGTATCAACAACCAAGCGAATGGCACGGTGCATCTCTGCTCCTAGCATTCCAAAGTACTGATATGGATCTTCATAAAGCCCTAATTCTTTTCCAAGTGATTCGGTGTATAGTGCCCAACCTTCTCCATATGCGCTATACCACAAGTCCTTTCGGAAAGATGGTAGGTCTTGATTTTCCTGTTGAAGCGAGATTTGAAAATGATGCCCTGGGATTGCTTCGTGTAAGAATAAATCTTCATCAGAAAACAAATTGTATTTTTTTACGTCCGGAATCGGTACATAAAAAATTCCTGGTCGTGTTCCGTCCAAAGAGCCTGGATTGTACTCTGCGCTTGCAGATGCTTCACGAAAAGATTCGGTTCGACGTACTTCAAAAGGAGTTTTGGGTTGTAAATCAAAGAGCTTGTTTACCTGTGGCAACATCTTCTTTTGTATTGCGTAAAAATTATCTACAACCTGCTGTGGATCGGTAAAAGGCATTAGTTCTTTTCGGTTTCGAACGTGGTCAAAAAAGGAATTTAAATCTCCTTCAAAACCTACCTGCTCTTTAACTGCCATCATTTCTTGGCCAATACGAGCTACTTCATTAAGGCCTAACTGATGGATTTCGTCAGCACTTAAAGTAGTGGTTGTATAGTATTGAATTGCATAATCATAATAGGCACTTCCTCCTTCCAATGCGTCGAAACCGCTAGAAGTACGAGCTGCAGCAAGGTATTCATTCGCCATAAAATCATGTAGTACTGTATAGGCAGGTACAATTTGATCTAAAACCATGGTTTTGTAAGCAGAACTAAATCGGGATTTGTCTTCTTGAGTAAACGAAGCTGGAAAGTTTCGTGCTGGACCATAAAAAAGGTGCTTGTCCAAATCAACCGTTGTCATATCCTTTAACTGAGGCAATACTTTTATGACCAAAGCTTGGGGTAATACCCAACCAGTTTTCATTCCTTTTTCCATATTAGATTGCGCACTTTGCAACCAATCGAGATAGCCTTCAATTCGAACCAACCAGTTCTCATAATCTTGAACTGAATTAAAAGGCTGGGCACCTGCCCCACTTGCTAGCTGCCCAAAATTCAATTGGAATCCCCACATTTGGTCTATAGGCATCAATTCTTTTTGAAACTCCATCCCCTTTAAATTCATCTCGCATTCCCAAAGCAGAATTTTTTTACTCAATAAATCATCTGCAGTAAGGCTAATGTCATCAAAGGTGTTTATTTGATTTAAATAGTTGGTGTATAATGCTTTTGCTTTTATTTTAAATCCGTCAGAAAGATAATTAGGTAAGGTGTCATTATAGCGAGTGTCTCCCTGATAAGTAGCTTTGAGCTTATACAAAGAGAGGCTTTCTTGATAATACGACTCTAAAACATTTTCAAATTCCGAAGCTTTATTGTTCGATGGAGATGGACTACAGGAGAATATAGTAATCGCTAATAAAAAAACTATTTTTTTCACTTCAGTGGGTTTAGTTAAATATTGATTGAATTCAAATGTACATATTTCCCTGTTTTTACAGAAATTATTTACTTCTAGAAGCCAAACGCTGCTCAATGTCTTTTAAAGAAAAGCCTTTGGCTTCAAGTAAAATAAGGTAATGGAATAGCAAGTCAGCACTTTCACTTAAAAACAACTCGTCATCAGAATCTTTTGCCTCAATAATGGTTTCAACAGCCTCCTCGCCTACTTTCTGCGCTATTTTATTAATTCCCAAACGGAACAAAGAAGCGACATAACTATGTTCATCATCCTTTTCTTTACGCTCTTTGATTGTATTTCCGAGTGTACTTAAAAATCCAAAACTAGACGTATTGGATTCTTCCCAGCAGGTGTCCGTTCCCTTATGACAGGTTGGCCCTTGCGGGTTTACCTGTATCAAGAGTGTGTCTTGATCACAGTCTTCTTTTATGCTGACCAACTCCAAGAAATCACCACTCTCTTCCCCTTTGGTCCACAAGCGGTTTTTTGTTCTGCTAAAAAAAGTGACTTTTTCTGAAGCTTGAGTTTGTGCTAAAGACTCAGCATTCATATAACCCAACATCAAAACCTTTTGAGTAGTTGCATCTTGGATAATTGCTGGCACAAGGCCATCGTCGTTTTTATTGAAATCGATTTTCATATGTGCGTTTTATATACGAACAGCGATGTGCTGTTGCTTAAGTTCTTGTTTTAAATCGGGTACCGATACTTCTCCAAAATGGAAAATACTAGCTGCCAAGGCAGCATCAGCTTTCCCTTGAGTAAATGTATCAATAAAGTGCTGGGTGTTACCTGCACCACCCGAGGCTATTATTGGGATATTAACTTCTTCAGAAATCCGTGCTAATGCATCGTTTGCAAAACCAGCTTTGGTTCCATCATGATCCATTGAAGTAAACAAAATTTCTCCAGCGCCACGATCGGCTACTTCTTTTGCCCAATCGAAAAGATCAATTTCCGTTGGAATTTTACCGCCAACCAAATGCACTTTCCATTGCTTATCGATTTGCTTGGCATCCATGGCAACAACAATGCATTGGCTTCCAAACTGAGCTGCCAGTTCATTGATGAGTTCCGGACGTTTAACCGCAGCAGAATTGATAGAAACCTTATCTGCTCCGTTTTGCAAGAGTATTGCTACATCCTCAACAGAGCTAATTCCGCCACCCACAGTAAAGGGAATGTCTATTGCTTGTGCTACTTTACGAACCAAATCGGCTAGCGTTTTTCTTTTTTGTTCGGTTGCAGAAATATCCAAAAAAACCAATTCGTCAGCATTTTGTTTTGCATACTGACGTGCCAATTCAACCGGATCCCCGGCATCACGTAGGTTTACAAAATTCACCCCTTTTACAGTTCGACCATCTTTGATGTCTAAACAGGGAATGATGCGTTTGGTCAACATACTATTTATTATTTTGAGTTAAATCCACCCCAGCATAAAACCCGAGGTCCTCTTGAGTCAATTGCTTTACCCAAAATGCGATTTGACCTGTATGATATGAAAAATGCTCAACAGCATGGAGAACTACTCCAACTCCAGAGAGTCTAAAACCTTGAACCTCGCGGACAGTTTCGTATTGAAGCGCAGAAGCATTGTGTATCGTGTCTTGTGCAGTTCGAACCGTAGTTTCGAGTTGTTTTAGTAGTTCTTCTTTTGTTAATCCAGTATTTGTAGAAAACTCTAGATCACGTTTACGTTCATCAACTCGTTCTGCCAAAGAAGTACAAATGTACTGCGTCATATTACCGCAACTGTGCAAGATTTGATTTCCCAATGCCATACCCTGTTCCGTTGGACGTTTCCAGAGCATATCGTCTGCTATTTTTGAAAAAGCAATTGTAATCATTCGCAAGCTTTCGTCCAGTCGAAAAACTGCATTCTCTTTAAATTCTTTTAAAATGATGTCATTCATGATTGTAAGATAAAGTTTTCTAATTCTTTTAATGCAATTCTATTTTCGTAAATAGCTTTCCCAATAATGGTACCTTCACAGCCCATTGCTGCTAGCTTAGGGAGTTCGTCAAAGGTTGAAATACCTCCAGATGCAATGAGTTTAATTTCGGGTTGTTGTTCCAACAAATCGCGATACACGTCAAAGGACGGGCCTTGCAACATGCCGTCTTTACTAATGTCTGTGCAAATAACATAATGTATTCCTTTGGCGTGATAGTCTTTTACAAAATCAACTAAACGATGCTCCGAAGTTTCTAGCCAACCGTTGGTAGCAATACGATCGCCTTGTACATCGGCGCCTAAAATAATTTTATCACTTCCATAGGTTGTAATCCACTGTTCAAATGTTTTGGGTTCCTTTACGGCGATACTCCCACCCGTAATTTGGTGCGCACCACTTTCAAAAGCAATTTTCAAATCTTCATCGGACTTCAATCCCCCGCCAAAATCAATTTTAAGGCTGGTTTTAGAGGCAATATCTTCCAATACCTTATGATTGACTATGTGTTTGGATTTGGCTCCATCAAGGTCAACTAGGTGCAAATACTCTATTCCATGAGCTTCAAATTCTTTTGCCACCTCAAGAGGATGTTCATTATATGTTTTTTGAGTGGCGTAATCCCCTTTCGAGAGACGAACACACTTACCGTCAATTAAATCAATGGCTGGTATTATTCTCATATTATAAAGCTAAAAAATTTGAAAGCAACTGACTTCCTGCCTTGCTGCTTTTTTCTGGATGAAATTGTACGCCATAAAAATTATCTTTTTGTAAGGCACAACTGTAGGATATTCCATAGGTTGTTTGTGCTATGGTTTCTTTACAAAGCCCTGCATAATAACTGTGTACAGAGTACATATAGGTTTCCGAATCCAAGGTATTGAACAAAGGAGACGCTGTTTTTTCTAGGGTATTCCAACCCATTTGAGGAACTTTTAAATCACTGTCAAAACGTTTTACTGCAACATCAAAGATCCCTAAACCGGGAGTGTTTCCTTCTTCTGTATGGGTACACATCAGTTGCATGCCTAGACAAATCCCCAAGACGGGTTGTTTTAGTTTTGGAATAACCAAATCCAATCCCGATTCTTTGAGCTTCATCATAGCGCTACTGGCCTCTCCCACTCCTGGAAAAATCACTTTATCAGCATCTTGAATTTCTGTTACATCAGAACTCAATATACCATCAACTCCCAAACGCTCTAAAGCAAATTGCAGGCTTTTAATATTTCCTGCTCCATAATTCACAAGGACTACTTTCATTTGTATTCTTATTTTTT
Source organism: Flavobacteriaceae bacterium (assembly GCA_018608425.1). Taxonomy (GTDB): domain Bacteria; phylum Bacteroidota; class Bacteroidia; order Flavobacteriales; family Flavobacteriaceae; genus Arcticimaribacter. The sequence goes on along the minus strand of JABAZL010000020.1, from coordinate 8,145 downwards.
AAAGACTTCCTTTGGTACTTGGCAAAATCATTTTATCAGGATCGCGCTTTACTGCAACCTTAATTGCTTTGGCAAATACCTTGAAAATAGATTCAATTTTATGATGCTCATTACTTCCTTCGGCTTTGATATTCAAATTGGCTTTGGCACCATCAGTAAAGGATTTAAAAAAATGGTAGAACATTTCTGTAGGCATTTTTCCAATCATTTCACGCTTAAAATCTGCTTCCCAAACCAACCAATTTCTACCACCAAAGTCAATTGACGCTTGCGCTAAACAGTCGTCCATTGGCAAACAAAAACCATAACGTTCAATGCCTAATTTGTTTCCCAATGCAAGTGCAAAGGCTTCTCCAAGAACAATAGCGGTGTCTTCAATGGTATGGTGTTCGTCTACTTCTAAATCTCCTTTTACATTCAATATCAAATCCATATTTCCGTGACGGGCAATTTGATCCAACATATGATCAAAAAAGGCAATTCCTGTATCAATTTGGCTTTTACCAGTACCATCAAGATTCAATTCAAGGGCAATATCCGTTTCGTTTGTTGTTCGCTTTTGAATTACAATGCGTTGCTCTAATTTTAAAAACTCATAAATATCTTTCCAGCTTGTGGTAGTAAGTGCGATGGACTTACTCAAATCAGATTCGGTTACTTCTTCCATAGCGAGTGCAGTATCATTTGCAATGAAGATGCCTTTTGCATTCAAATTATACGCTAATTCAATATCCGTCATCCGATCACCAATTACAAAAGACTGTTGCATATTGTATTGCTTTTCGTCTAAATAAGCGGTAAGCAAACCGGTTCTTGGTTTTCGAGTAGGTGCATTATCCGCTGGGAAACTACGGTCGATACAGATTTTATCAAAAGTAATCCCTTCATTTTCAAAGGCTTTTATGAGAAAGTTTTGGGTAGGCCAAAAAGTATCTTCTGGAAATGAATCGGTTCCTAAACCATCTTGATTCGTGACCATAACCAGTTCATAATCCAATTCTTTTACTATTTTTCCCAGATAAGTAAACACTTCGGGGTAAAACTCCAATTTGGTAAGTGCGTCCAACTGATAATCGGCTGGCTCCAAGGCTAGCGTTCCATCACGGTCGATAAAGAGAACTTTTTTCATTTGTTTATATTATTGATCCATCGTTTTAAAAGCAGCAATCAAAGCTTCGTTTTGAGTTGCCGTTCCAATGGAAATTCGAAGCGTATTTTCGCAAGCATATTGATTCGAAGGATTCCGAACTACAATGCCTTTTTCAATTAGTTGGTTGTATCGAAATTGACTATCATCTACCTGAATTAAAATAAAGTTTGCATCCGATGGGTGTATATTTTTAACATAGCTAAGCTTTTGCATTTCAGATACTAAAACCTGCTTTTCTTTAAGCATCAATTGAACTTCATTTGCGACAGCATCGGCATTATCCAAACGATCAAAGACCGCTTGCTGAGACAATACATTGAGGTTATATGGCGCTTTTATTTTATTTAAAACTGTAATGATTTCTGAATGAGCAAAAGCCATTCCCACACGAGCACCTGCTAGGCCTTGAGCCTTAGAAAAGGTTTGCAGAACTACAACATTGTGATAGTCCTCCAACCAATCAATTGCGGTTTCGCCGGGCGAAAACTCAGCATAAGCCTCGTCAATTACCACCAAGCCCGGAAAGCCCTCTACAATTGCCTTGAGATCTTTCATGGGAAAACGATTCCCAGTAGGGTTGTTTGGCGTTGGAATAAAAACCAACTTCGTATGATCTGTAGCTCGGGCAAGTATTTCTGGAACATTCAGCTGAAAATCAGCAATAAGGGGAACTTCAACAGTATCGACTCCATTTAAATTAGCAGAAACCTGATACATCCCGAATGTCGGCGGAACCAATAGGACTTCATCTTTTTTAGGCTCACAAAAGGCAACCATCATTAGACTAATAAGCTCGTCACTTCCGTTACCTAGGAAAATATTGGATGGGTCAACATGCTTGACAATACCCAGACGTTCTTTCAATTTTGTTTGCATAGGATCAGGATAGCGGTTCAATCCCGTATCAAAAGGATTCTCGTTAGCATCCAAAAGAATCATTTCCCGATCGGATTCCACAAACTCTAAGCGTGCAGAACGATAGGCTTGCATTGTTTGAATTATAGGGCGTGTAAGCGCATTGATGTTGATTGATCTTTTCATTTCTCTAAATCGTTTAAACGCAGTGTTACAGCATTTTTATGCGCCTGTAACCCCTCAGCTTCGGCCATAAGTTCTATTGCTGGACCGATATTTTGTATCCCTTTAGCCGATATTTTCTGGAATGTCATTTGTTTTAAAAAACTATCCAAGTTCACACCACTGTATTGCTTAGCATAACCATTTGTTGGCAGCGTATGATTGGTTCCCGAGGCATAATCTCCAGCGCTCTCCGGGGTGTAATTTCCTATAAAAACAGAACCAGCATTTGTGATTTGATCCAAGTACAACGCTTCATTTTCCATACAAACAATGTAGTGTTCTGGACCGTATTGATTGATGAAGGCTATTGCTTCAGCATCGGTTTCAAATGCTATCATTCTTGAATTTTCCATTGCCTGATTTGCAACGTCTTTGCGAGGAAGCGCTTCAATTTGTGAGGCTATAGCAGCACGTACTTGATCCAATAAAGCGGGAAAAGTGGTAACTAAAATAACCTGACTGTCTGCTCCATGCTCTGCTTGGGATAACAAATCCGAAGCAACATAGGCAGGATTTGCAGATTGGTCCGCTACAACCAATAATTCGCTTGGGCCAGCGGGCATATCAATGGCAACATGATGTTGGGTTGCCATCTGTTTCGCTACGGTTACGTATTGATTTCCGGGTCCGAAAATCTTATATACTTTGGGGACAGTTGCAGTTCCAAAAGTTAGAGCTGCAATTGCCTGAATCCCCCCTACTTTAAAAATTTGCGTTACACCACATAACTGAGCAGTATATAAAATCACATCTGGAATGGATCCATTCGCATCTGGTGGCGTACACAATACAATTTCTTTACAGCCTGCAATTTGTGCGGGAACTGCGAGCATTAATAAGGTTGAAAATAAAGGTGCTGATCCTCCAGGGATGTATAGCCCAACTTTTTCGATTGGACGTTTTTCCTGCCAGCACAACACACCCGGTTGCGTTTCAACTGAAACCGTTTGGGTTTGCTGCGCGCTGTGAAAGGTTTTTATATTTTCTCGTGCCAACTGAATCGCTTCTTTCAAAGGGGTAGATACTGCCTTTTCTGCTCGGGCATATTCCACTTCACTTACTGTAAAAGAGTCAAGCTTTACTTTATCGAATTTAAGGGTATAATCAATTAGAGCTTGATCTCCCTTGGCTTGAACTTCCTGAAAAACTTCTTCAACCAAAGGTTCTAAGTCTTTGAAACTAGCCGTAGGGCGTTTCAATATCGTTTCCCAATCTGCTGGAGCTGGATTAATGAACTGTTGCATTAGCGTACCATTTTTTCAATTGGACAAACCAGAATATCTTCGGCACCAGCAGCTTTGAGTTGGTCGATTACTTCCCAAAAATCTCCCGAATTGATTACCGAATGAATGGAACTCCAACCTTCTTGAGCCAGCGGTAAAACCGTAGGGCTTTTGAGTACTGGTAAGATAGCCGAAACGGCCTCTATTTGCTCATTGGGTACATTGAGTAAGATGTAACGTGATTGTTTGGCTCGTAGCACCGCTTGAATCCTAAACTGCAGTTTATCAATTAAAAGTTGCTGCTCTGAAGTTAAATTAGGTGCTTGTACCAAAACGGCTTCTGATTTTAGAATCTCAATTACCTCTTTCAAATTATTCTTAAACAAGGTACTACCACTAGAAACAATATCACAAATAGCGTCTGCCAAACCGATGTTTGGTGCAATCTCTACAGATCCGCTAATGACATGAATGTCGGCTTGAATTCCTTTTTTCTCTAAAAACTGATTTACCGTGTTTGGATAGGATGTAGCAATCTTTTTATCGGCCAAATCTTGAACACCAGTAAATGGAACTCCTTTGGGGATTGCAATAGAGACCTTACATTTAGAAAAGCCTAAGGGTTCAATAATCTCCAAATCATTCCCTTTTTCTACCAAAAGATTACTCCCCACAATGGCAAGGTCTACTACCCCATCCCGCAAATACTGGGGAATGTCACCATTGCGAAGGAAGAAAACTTCCATTGGGAAATTTCGAGCAGCAGCCTTGAGCTGATCTTTTCCATTATCGATTGAGATACCACAACTTTTGAGTAAAGCCATAGAATCAATGTTTAAGCGTCCTGATTTTTGAATTGCTATGCGTATCATATTTTTTTAAATAAAAAAACCCGTTTGAAAAATCAAACGGGTTCTGAGAGTTGTATATACATCAACCTTAGAGCTCGCTTGAGTTCGTAAAATGATGATGGTTATGTGTTGTATTTAATTGCATTAGGCTGCAAATATATTGAATTTATTTTGAAACAAGAAGCATCTTATTGTTTTAGACATTGCAATTCATTATTCTCAAAATAACAGCTATTTTGATAAATAAATCAAATTAAAATGAGTGAATATTATGAATGCTTAAAAAAAACCGAACCCATTTAAATGAGTTCGGTTTTTATAATATTAGCTGACAATCGGCAATTTCCTATTGTCAGTGCTTGTTTTTAAAATTATTGGTTTCCAAGAATAATAGGCAATCCACCGTCACCGCTTCCAATTACGATCACTTTTGAGTTAGGAGATTCTGATAACTTAAGTGTAGCTTCAATACCTTTTTCTTGTAGAATTTTGTCCGTTAGCGATGCACTTAAAATACGGTTAGCAGTTGCCTTACCTTCTGCATCAATACGCTGACGTTCTGCTTCTTGCTTAGATTTTTCAATTCTAAATACATATTCCAAAGCTTCTTGTTCTTGATTCAACTTACGCTCAATAGCTTCACGAATTGCGATCGGAAGTGTTACATCACGTACCAAGACAGCGTTGAGCTGTACATGCTGATTTTCAACAACTTTTTTAGTTTCTTCAAAAATCTCTTGCTGAATTGCATCTCTTTTAGTTGAATACAATTGCTCAGGAGTATATCGACCCACGATAGAACGAGCTACTGCGCGTATTTGAGGAATGATGATGATGTTCAAATAATTCTCACCCTTGGTTTTGTGTAACAATCCAAGTTCCGATATAAGGGGTTGATACAGTACCGAAATATCTAATGAAATTTCAAGACCATTAGAAGAAAGAACCTGCATTTTACTTTCAAAAACCTCTTGTTGCTTTACGTTGTAAACATAAACTTTATTCCAAGGGGCAATGATATGAAATCCTTCGCCAATTACTGGCTCGTCAATTACAACTCCGCCACCAAAGGTTTTGAAGAGCACTCCAGCCTCACCGTAACCGATGTTGATTGAAGATTTAGAAATAAAAATAAATAGAATAAAAATCCCTGCGATTACGGGCAGGCCAATTTTGGGTAATTTTTGCATAATTATTATTTTAAAATTAAGTTAACATTCCTCCATCTACATTCAGCACCTGACCGGTGATGTAATTCGATAGATCTGATCCTAAGAAGACACAAGCATTTGCAATGTCTTCTGGCGATCCTCCTCTTTTCAAAGGAATACCACTTCTCCACCCTTGAACAACGTCTTCAGGAAGTTTAGCAGTCATTTCTGTCTCAATAAAACCAGGGGCAATTACATTCGAACGAATGTTTCGCGATCCTAATTCTAAGGCTATGGATTTAGAAAAACCAATAATCCCAGCTTTTGAAGCAGCATAGTTAGCTTGCCCAGCATTACCTTTAACACCAACTACAGAACTCATATGGATTAGAGATCCTTTGCGTTGCTTCAAGAAAGTACGTTGAACAGCTTTGGTCATATTAAACACAGACTTTAGATTCACTTCAATCACCTGATCGAAATCTTCCTCAGCCATACGCATCAACAAATTGTCTTTGGTAATTCCTGCATTATTGATTAAGATATCCAAACCGTCGAAATCTTTTAAAACATCTTCGACTAATTGTTGCGCTTGCTCATAGCTAGCTGCATTACTTTGATAACCTTTAGCTGTTATGCCAAAGGCTTTTAATTCTGCTTCTAAAGTTTGAGCTGCTTCAACCGAGCTGCTGTATGTAAAGGCTACATTACAACCGTGTTGAGCAAATACTAAAGCAATGCCTTTCCCAATACCTCTACTGGCTCCGGTGATGATTGCTGTTTTTCCTTCTAAAAGTTTCATATCTTGGTTATTTATTCAATACTTCAGCAACTTTTTTCCCAATCGCTGCAGGAGAATTCACAACATGAATTCCACATTCAGCCATAATACGTTTTTTAGCTTCAGCTGTATCGTCAGCACCGCCAACGATTGCACCAGCATGACCCATCGTTCTTCCTGCAGGAGCAGTTTCACCAGCGATAAAACCAATTACTGGCTTTTTGTTTCCAGTTGCTTTAACATATTGAGCAGCTTCTGCTTCTAATTGACCTCCAATTTCACCAATCATTACGATGGCTTCAGTTTCTGGATCATTGATAAACAATTCAACTGCATCTTTGGTTGTAGTTCCAATAATAGGATCTCCACCAATTCCAATTGCTGTAGAAATACCAAATCCTTCACGAACAACTTGATCTGCAGCTTCGTAGGTTAAGGTACCTGATTTAGAAATGATTCCGATATTTCCTTTTTTGAAAACAAAACCGGGCATGATACCAACCTTAGCTTCACCTGGAGTAATCACTCCGGGGCAGTTAGGACCAATTAAGCGACAATCTTTATCCGCAATATAGTTTGAAGCTTTGACCATATCCGCTACAGGAATTCCTTCTGTAATGGTGATAATTACTTTAATCCCAGCATCGGCAGCTTCCATAATAGCATCTGCAGCAAAAGCTGGTGGAACAAAAATAATGGTTGTGTTTGCATCTGCTTTTGCAACTGCTTCTGCAACCGTATTGAAAACGGGGCGATCTAAATGTGTTTGACCACCTTTACCTGGAGTTACTCCCCCAACTACATTGGTTCCGTACTCAATCATTTGAGTTGCGTGGAATGTACCTTCACTTCCTGTAAAACCCTGAACTATTATTTTGGAATCTTTGTTAACTAAAACGCTCATTCTGTATTATATTATTTATTAATGTTTAACGCAACTGATGTTCCGTTTTATGAATTTACTCTTTTACACGTTCTTGATAGGTACCTTTATCTGTTTCTACTTTTATCTTATCTCCTTCGTTGATGAATAACGGAACATTGATACGCGCTCCGGTTTCGACTGTAGCAGGTTTAGTAGCATTGGTAGCTGTATTTCCTTTTACACCGGGTTCCGTATGGGTTACCTCTAGGATGACACTCACAGGCATGTCAACCGATAAGGGCATATCGTCTTCAGTATTGATTGAAATAGAAACGATCTCTCCTTCTTTCATCAATTCGGGTGAATCTAAAATATTTTTTTCAATCGCTATCTGATTGTAATCATCTGAGTTCATGAAGTTATATGTATCACCATCGTTGTATAAAAACTGATACTTATTCGTTTCAACACGAATGTCTTCTATTTTGTGTCCAGCAGAAAATGTATTATCTAAAACCTTTCCAGAGGTAACGCTCTTGAGTTTTGTTCTAACAAATGCGGGGCCTTTTCCCGGTTTAACATGAAGAAATTCGATAATCTTATAAATGTCATTACTGTGTCTTATGCACAGCCCTTTTCTTATATCAGAAGTTGATACCATAATTTTTTCTATTTAATTTTTTTGAAAATATCCTTTCATAATACCACGTTGCGAATCTTTTATAAATTGTAAAATTTCATCACGCTCAGGAGTAACACCCATTTCTGCTTCAAGAATTTCAGCTGCTTGAGTCGTATTATAGTTTTTTTGGTAGAGGATACGATAGATATCCTGAATCTGTCTTATTTTTTCTCCTGAAAAACCACGACGTCTTAATCCAACAGAATTAATTCCCACATAAGATAAAGGTTCACGCGCAGCTTTTACAAAAGGAGGTACATCTTTACGAACCAAAGATCCACCAGAAATAAAGGCATGATCTCCAACCGAGCAAAACTGATGTATGGCAGTCATACCAGCCAAAATAACATAGTTCCCAATAT
>JABAZL010000044.1 GCA_018608425.1 Flavobacteriaceae bacterium | reverse complement strand
TACTCATATTGGGAGTATTGGAAACCTTGGACTGGATGCCATTCAGAAAAAAATGAATGCTTTGCGTTAGTCATTTCATTTAATGAGCTAAACAACAATAGATTCCTAAGTGTTTTATTTTGTGCTTTAAATGAATATATATACATTTGAGAAGAACCGCTCCAAATCGTGTTCTTCTTTATATGAACAACCTACGCTCTTATTTGAATAGATGGTGTTACTGTACTGCATTGCTAGAATGTGCAATGCCATGGTTGTTGTATGGAACTGAAGTCCAAGACAACCCCAATACCATACATCCTTTTTTATCAAATCCCACGACAAGCCATTTGTTTACTTTCTAGCAATAAAACACCCAAAATGTATTCCATCTCTTCCCCACATAACCCGCTTATCCCCTATCTTTACACTCTTAATAACAACCATGTCCAAGCTTGAAGTAATCCACGAAAACAAAGGCTATATCGTCGTAAACAAAGCCGCAGGACTTATCAGCGAACAAAGTCCATTTGAAGAACTTACTGCAGAAAGTCAGGTACAGAAACACCTGCAAACAAGCAAGCGTGAACCCTATATAGGCGTAATCCATCGGTTGGATCGGGTAACCAGTGGGGTGCTTATTTTTGCAAAGAAAAAAAGTGTTTTAGTAGCGTTTAACGAACTGTTTAGCAGTCGAAAGGTTCAAAAAACCTATTGGGCTATAGTGCATAAAAAGCCAGCACAAAACAAAGAAACCTTGAACCATTTTTTGTTTAAAAACAACTTTAAGAAACAAGCAGAAATTGTCCCTGCTCATACCAAAGGAGCTCAAAAATGTTCGCTCACCTATCGCGTTTTGGAGCAAAACAATTTGGGGTATCTCTTAGAAATTAAACCCAAGACGGGTCGTTTTCATCAAATCAGAGCGCAGTTGGCCCATATTGGACTGCCGATAATTGGTGATGAAAAGTATGGTTCTGATCAAAAATATTTGGCGCTATCCATTTGCTTACACGCAAGAAAGTTGACTTATACGCTTGTAGATTCAAATGATCCCGTTACCTACGAAGCACCAGCGCCCAGTAATAAGTACTGGAAGTTCAAGTCGATCTAGGTATCAGAGCAATTCTGCTCCTGCCCCATTAGGTAGTTTGAAATCATTTCTCGTCTTTTGTAAAAGGGAAACACCGTATGAAAGATAGTAAACGCCTATATTTTTTAGATGCATTGCGTGCCTTTGCTATTTTGATGATGCTCCAAGGGCATTTTGTCAGTGGTATTTTAGACCCCCTATTCAAAGACACAACCAATTCTGTTTATAATCTCTGGCTCTACTGTCGGGGCTTTACCGCTCCTGTTTTTTTTACAGTAACCGGCTGGGTGGTTCTTTTTTTACTCCTTAAAAACCCAATCCAAGGCTTGCAAAATCCAAGGATCAAGAAAGGTTTGAAACGAGGCTTGGAATTGATTCTTTGGGGCTATGTGTTGCGGCTGAATCTTCCGATGTTGATGAACGGTCAACTGAATGGTTCCTTTCTAAAACCCGATGTCTTACAAATCATAGGCTTGGGCTTAATTTTTACAGTCAGTATCTATACAATGTTCCACTATTTGAAACAAGGTTTAGGTTTTGTATTCCTTGGAATTGGCTTGTTGATTTTTATAACCGAACCTGGATATGTGGACACTACTTTTTTGGGCTTACCAAAGTTCCTTGCAGCTTATTTGACTAAAGCAAACGGAGGTGTATTCTATCTTTTTCCGTGGTTGGGCTATGTAAGTCTGGGCGCTTGTATTGCCATTGTATTTGGTCCACAACCCAAGCAGTTCCTGATGAAGAGTATGGGTTTTGTAGCACTTGGTTTGCTCTTGGTTTACAAGTCATCCGCTTTCTTTATATGGGTTTATGATCAAACCGATTGGATGCTTTTTAGACAAGTGGCGTACAACAACTTCCTCTTCATACGCTTAGGCGATGTCTTTCTATTAATCGCTGGTTTTATGGCATTGAATCGTATCTTCTCCAAAGACTTTTGGCTGTGGATTGGGCAAAAAACGCTGAGCATATACATTGTTCACTACTTTATTTTTTACGGAAGTCTCTTTGGGATTGGTATCTACAAATACTACAAATATTCTGGAACACTTTTACAATCAGCTATCGGAGCCTTAATCTTTATGGCAATTTGTTTGATCGTTACCTATTGCGCACACCGTTACCGAAGTAAATTATTTTTTATACTTTGGAGTAGTTTAAAAATTAAACGAACTCCACCTTACAACTAGCTGCTTATGAAAAAATATATCGTTCCCCTTCTTGGAATTCTCTTATTATTTTTTGTAGTTAAAAACACATTTTTAGCAGCAGACACAGATTACCAAAACTCAGAATCTCAGTCAGTAATTCTAAATCTGAACCAAGATGATTTTAATGTATTGCTCTATTCCAAAGCCAAGGGTTGGGTGCACGAAGATGCGATTCCAGCTGCAAAAGAATTATTCGGTACCCTTGCCAAACAAAACAACTGGAAACTTACAATAACAGACGATAGTTCGATTTATACCCCAGAACAACTCGATTTTTTTGATGTTGTTGTTTGGAACAATGTTACCGGAAATACGTTGGACGAGAAACAACGAGCGGCCTTTAAAAACTACTTAGAAGGTGGTGGCGGTTTTGTTGGTTTCCACGGATCAGGAGACAATTCCCGTCAATGGGATTGGTATTACGAAGAAGTAATCCGAGCAGAATTTTCGCATCACCCGATGGTACCACAGTTCCAAGTAGGAACCCTAAACAAAGAATGCCCCGAGAGTTTCCCTGCTTGTGAAACACTTCCCATCCGCTGGGATCAGGAAGAAGAATGGTATGTGTTTTATGACAGCCCCCGAAAGAAAGGGTCGCATATCGTATATACGCTAGACGAAACCGATATGGTAATGAGTGGCGTTCGGAAAGACGGCACGCTACAAGACAAAGATTTTGACATGGGCGATGATCATCCAATTGCATGGTATAACTGTGTTGGAAAAGGAAAAGCTTTTTATTCTGCCTTAGGCCATAAAGCCTATTATTACAGCAATCCAAACTATAATCGCCTGCTAACCGAAGCCGTAAATTGGGCTGGAAATCCCTTACAAAAATGTACTATATGAAAATACTTAGAACACCCGAATCCGCATTTAACAACATTAAAGATTTTCCATTTAAGGAAAACTACCATACCACTTCCGATGGTTTAAGAGTCCACTACCTCGATGAAGGAAATCCCGACCACCCGATAGTTTTACTCCTCCATGGGGAGCCCAGCTGGTCCTTTTTGTACCGTACCATGATTCCAATTTTAGTTGCTGGTGGTATGCGGGTCATTGCACCTGATTTGGTAGGTTTTGGGAAATCGGACAAGCCAGCTGCACAGTCAGACTATACCTATGCGAAACACATCAACTGGATGCAAGAAGTTGTAGATCATTTGGAATTGAAAAATATCAATATGTTCATTCAAGATTGGGGTGGCCTAATTGGGTTACGCTTGCTCACCGCAAATCCAGATAATTTTGCAACAGTTGTAGCAGCCAATACCATGCTACCCACTGGAAGCGTAACACCACCGCAGGCTTTCCTGGATTGGCAAAATTTTGCGGCTACAAGCCCCAAATTTGATGTGGCAACTGTTTTACAGATGGCAACTACGACTACCCTTTCAGAAGATATAATTACAGCCTACAATGCACCCTTTCCAACAGAAGAACACAAAGCAGGAGCTCGGGTTTTTCCAGCTCTAGTTCCAACAACAGAGAAGGATCCAGAAAGTGAAAACAACAAAAAAGCGTGGGGTATTTTGACTCAATGGAGTAAACCTTTTTTATGTTTGTTCAGTGATCAAGATCCAATAACAAAAGGCGGGGATCAGGTCTTTCAAAAGCTTGTTCCTGGAACTGAAGGCCAAGAACACCAGACAATTTCGGGAGGGCATTTTTTACAGGAGGATGCTGGACCAGAAATAGCAAAGCAAATGATAACGTTTTACAACAAAAATACAGCTGTGTAAAATGAAACCAGCTGCCCTATTAATCCTACTTATTTGTTCCGCCTGTGCAAGCTCCGCTAGCATTGAGCCCGAAATTACTGTCACATTGATACGCGTTAATTCGTATACGGAAACCTGTCAAGGTCTTGTAGAACAACAATGCTTATTGGTTCAAGAAGGAAGTGCTATTGATTCCGATAATTGGAGCTATTTTTATTCCGAAATAGAAGGCTTTGATTATGAAACAGGCTTTCTTTATGATTTGGAGGTACTCATTAGTGAACGTCCAAAACCACTAGCTGCGGATGCTTCCTCCCTGCGGTATGAATTGATTAAAATTATTTCGAAAACAGCAAGCTAAATTAGATGTGCAACGGGCGGTTTCCAGTTGCTGCTAATGCCGCTTCTTTCACAGCTTCTGCATAGGTTGGATGTGAGTGACTCATGCGTGCGATGTCTTCAGCAGAGGCTCTAAACTCCATTGCCGTTACAGCCTCAGCTATTAAATCGGCAACACGAGCACCTACCATATGTACACCCAATACTTCATCGGTTGCAGCATCTGCTAAGATTTTTACAAACCCATCTGTATCCATACTTGCACGTGCACGACCTAAGGCACGCATTGGAAATTGTCCTGTTTTATATTCTACACCAGCTTCTTTTAGTTGTTCTTCTGTTTTACCAACAGAAGCAACTTCAGGCCATGTATAAATTACGTTAGGAATTAAATTATAATCGATGTGTGGTTTTTGGCCTGCTAAAAATTCAGCAACAAGCACACCCTCTTCTTCAGCTTTGTGAGCCAACATAGTACCACGAACAACATCACCAATTGCATAAATGTTAGTGGCTGTAGTTTGCAAGTGATCGTTCACCTCTACCTGTCCGCGTTCGTTCAACTGAACACCAGCTGCAGCTGCATTCAATCCAGCAGTGTAGGGTTTTCTTCCTACAGAAACTAAACAATAGTCGCCTTCAAAAGTAACTTCTTCCCCTTTTTTGTTTGTCGCGGTAATGTTTACGGTTTCTCCCGAACGTTCAACTTTATTTACTCCGTGGGAAAGGTAAAACTTAACCCCTTGTTTTTTCAATACTTTAGACAATTCACGTGAACATGCACTGTCCATTGCTGGTGTAATGCGATCTGCGTATTCAATTACAGAAACTGCAGCTCCTAAACGGCGGTATACTTGCCCTAGCTCCAAGCCAATCACTCCCCCACCGATAACGACAAGGTGTTTTGGAATTTCTTTCAACTCCAGTGCTTCTGTTGATGTAATCACACGTTCTTTATCTACTGTAATAAAAGGAAGAGAACCTGGTTTAGAACCAGTGGCAATGATGCTGTTTGTCGCTTCAATGGTTTCTTTTTTGTCCCCATCAATTTGAATGTGTGTAGCATCGACAAAACTACCAAGGCCTTGAAAAACGGTAATGTTATTTTTGTCCATTAAAAACTCAATCCCTTTGGTAGTTTGCTCTACAACTGCACGTTTACGTCCAATCATTTTTTCGAAATTAATTTTAATTTCGCCAGCAATCTCAATTCCATGGGTGTCAAAATGCTTTACCGCATCTTCGTAATGATGAGAAGAATCTAAAAGTGTTTTGGAAGGAATACAACCTACATTCAAACAGGTACCTCCAAGAGTACTGTATTTTTCAATCAAGGCAGTTTTCATCCCAAGTTGGGCACAACGAATTGCAGCAACATAACCTCCAGGTCCAGATCCGATAATAGCAACATCAAATTTACTCATCATTTAATTTTTAAATATTTGCAGTCCAAAAATACGAATGTTTCTTCCACTACCCTACTGTTTGAAATTTGATCTTTTAAATTTTAACATTTTTACTTGGTAGTATCCGCATTAGCAAGAGATTAATTCAATAAATTAGTGATGTCTTAAATCGTATTGCCTTATGAAAAACATGTTCATCCTCAGTATTTTCACCTTATCTTTCATTTCTATCAACTCCCTCAAAGCACAATAAATCACTCAATTTGCAGGAGCTTTCGTAAACCAATATTATGTAGATGATGTCCGCGTAAAAGGAAAAGAGATCAATCAATTGATGCTAAATAATGCGGCAGCAAACCTACACTGGAAGAAAGCCAAAACTGCAGATATTGTATTTGGAATTTCTTTTGCAATCAATACAGTTTCTTTGCTGGTTGTGTATGATCAATTGTTAAATGACAAAACTCCAACTGGGGGTTTATATGCATTGGCTATTGGAAGTGGAATTATTGAAATATGGTCTGGATTATCAAGCATGAGTCGCAAAAAGAAAGCAATTTTGGAATACAATAGTGGTTTTGATAAAAAAGAAAAAGTAAGCCTTGTGCCCTTAGGAAATCAGAATGGAATAGGACTGGCTTTAAGATTTTAAAGAACAAGGACTTAATAATTACTCAGAGAATCTGATTTCTATTCTTGACTCCTGCCAAATAAAATTGTATTATTACATTTCATAATACATCCTATGCAACAAGCAACCAAGCCGACCATAACCTTATGGGGAGCACTCCTTCCCGTAGTTATTTTAGTACTCCTATTATCTTTTAATGTAACTGTTTATGGAGACGATGCCTTAGGAGGTTCTAATCAGTTCATATTACTTATTGGTGCTGCTGTTGCTGCCATTGTTGGCTTTAGAAATAAAGTTACTTACGATCAAATGATCGAAGCCATCGGTTCAAACTTGAAATCTACTACAGGAGCAATTCTTATTTTGCTGTTTGTAGGTGCATTGGCGGGTACTTGGCTGCTGAGTGGGATTATACCGGCAATGATTTATTATGGACTTCAAATTTTACACCCCAGTATTTTCTTACCTGCATGTATTGTCATTTGTGCCATCATTTCGATTGCAACTGGGAGTAGTTGGACAACTTCTGCTACCGTTGGAATCGCTTTAATTGGAATTGGTCGCGCCCTCGAAATCCCAGTTGGAATGGTAGCTGGTGCCGTAATATCGGGTGCTTACTTTGGTGATAAACTTTCCCCATTGAGTGATACTACCAATCTCGCTCCAGCAATGGCCGGATCCGATTTATTTACTCACATTCGATACATGACCCATACTACAGTTCCCAGTATCATCATAACTCTAATAGTATTTTTAATTCTTGGCTTTTTCCAGAACACGACTGGGGCTGCAGATACTGATATTTTATTAACCAGTATAAAAGAGAGTTTTACAATCAATCTTGGTTTATTCCTTGTCCCAGTATTGGTAATCTTTCTGATCATACGTAAAACGCCTCCCCTAGCTGCCTTGTTAGCTGGGACACTTTTAGGTGGTCTTTTTGCGTTGATATTTCAACCCGACTTGGTTGTTAAAATTGCAGGAGCAACTACCTTATCCATCACTAGTGCCTACCAAGGAGTTATGAATGCCATAATTGGTGATATCAGTGTTACGACAAGTAATGAACTCCTCAATGATTTGTTCAGCTCTGGGGGAATGAAAGGGATGCTAGGAACCATTTGGCTCATTGTTTGTGCCATGGTTTTTGGTGGTATTATGGACGCTATTGGTGGCTTACAAAGACTGAGTAATGCATTACTATCTATAGCACAATCGACTTTCCAATTATTTGCGAGTACTGCTGCTTCTTGTGTTGTTATCAATTTAACAGCTTCAGATCAATATCTTTCCATAGTATTACCTGGAAAGATGTTCAATAAGGCTTTTGCAGATAAAAACTTAGCTCCCGAAAACTTGAGTAGAACACTAGAAGATTCTGGAACAGTAACCTCGGTTCTGATACCGTGGAATACTTGTGGTGCATATCAGTCTGGTGTATTGGGTGTTGGTGTCGGTGAATATTTTATTTACGCAATCTTCAATTGGCTAAGTCCAATCATGACGCTATTATATGCATATTTTGGAATTAAAATCAAGAAAATAGTTTCTTAGGTCCAACCTTATTAATAAAGAATAGGTTCGATGAAATTCAAAACCATTTTAATTATCCAATGAGTTTAGAGTAATTTCCAATGCTATCAAGAAAACTTATTCAGTAGTAAATTAAAATAATTTCAGATCCTCTGTACTTTCATTATTAAAACTATTTTTGTTAAAAATTAAAACATATAACCATGTCAATAGTAGGAAAACAATTCCCAGATTTAAGTGTCAATGCAATGAACGAAATGGGCGATACCATTAGCGTTAATGTATTAGAAGAAGCAAAAAACAACAAAAAGAAAGTTCTTTTATTTTGGTATCCAAAGGATTTCACTTTTGTATGTCCAACAGAATTACATGCTTTTCAAGCTGCTTTAGGTGAGTTTGAAAAAAGAAACACCATTGTTATCGGTGCATCTTGTGATACTGCCGAAGTACATTTTGCTTGGTTAAGTACTGCAAAAGACAATGGTGGAATCGAAGGAGTGACATACAATTTATTAGCTGATAGCAACAGAAACCTAGCGAGTACTTTAGGGATTCTAGATATTTCTAACGAACGTTATGACGAAGAAACTGGCGTACTTTTAGTTGATGGAGATAATGTAACTTACCGCGCTACATACCTAATCGATGAAGAAGGAATGGTATTCCATGAAGGAGTAAACCACATGCCACTAGGAAGAAACGTGAACGAATTTATCCGTTTGATCGATGCCTTTACACACGTTCAAGAAAAAGGAGAAGTTTGTCCTGCAAACTGGGAAGAAGGAAAAGATGCAATGAATGCAAACCGTGACGGAGTGCAAGATTACTTAAGTACACACTAAACTCATTCTTATGTTTCAAGAAATCACAGACGATTCACTTCAAGAATTAATTGACAACAACGATCAAGTTGTGGTTCAATATTCTGCAGGTTGGTGCGGCAATTGTCGGATCATGAAACCAAAATTCAAAAAGATGGCTTCGGAACACGAAGCCATCCCTTTTGTTTTGATTGATGCAGAAAAAAATCCAAACTCAAGAAAACTAGCAGACGTAAGTAACCTACCGACTTTCGCTGCTTTCAAGAAGGGTTTACTTGCCACGCAAGTACAAACCAACAAAACAGAAGTATTAAAAACATTTGTAGATGAAACTTCCGCTCATTAAGCACATTTCGAATTTCGTTTCTGAAAACGATGAAGATTTCATTATTGAAACCTTAGAAGTTTTGGAACATATAACAGAATATTCTGGTATTAAAGATGATGAAATTGATGTTTTAGGAGAACTCATTTCAAATCTATATGGTGCTCTCGAAGTTCAAAAAGAGATCAAAGCAGGTCGAAGCCAAAAAGAGGCCTTGAATGCTTTTATGAAACGAGTCCAAGGCAGTATAGACAACTAACAATTAGCCTCCTTTAAAGGGGGCTTTTTAGGTTTTTAATTCAATCATTATTTGTATTTTTGTAGGAATTCAAAGCCTGAATGACTGCAAAAAAATCAACTTCACCCAGATTACCTAAATTTTCTGCCGCTACGCCAGAAAGTAAACGAACCCGTGAGATCTTGTTTGGTGGGTTTTTAATTCTAATCAGTTTACTTCTTTTCATAGCCTTTACTTCCTACTTCTTTAGCTGGAAACAAGATCAAAGCACTCTGAACGCGTTGACTGATCGTTCTGTAGGATCGGCTAATATTCTTTCAAAATTAGGTGCTGCTGTCAGTCATTTTTTTATTTATAAATTATTTGGTTTAGCTGCCTACATACTTGCCTATTTATTTGGAGTAACTGGGTTGATCTATTTCTTCAATACCAAAAAAGAACGCTTACTTTCTCAATGGACTTGGGGGCTCTATTACGCACTATGGTTTGCCCTGCTCTTTGGCTATTACACAAACCTACTTCCAGTCTTCAGTGGAGTAATGGGGTTTGAAATAACCGACTTCATAACCGATTATATCGGGTCAATTGGGATGGGAACACTGCTGGCTTTTGGAAGTTTAATTTTTATTGTCCTACACTGGAAAATCACACCCGAAGCACTTGTTCTAAAGTTAAAATCTCTTTTTATAAAATCGAACAGCCCTGAGGAAGAATTTAGTATTCCCCAAAAAGACGAGGAAGAAACATATGGTGCCTTCAACAGAGAAAAGCATACAGAGGATGAAATGACCCTTTCTGTAGAAACAGCTGTTGTTGAAGAAACAAAACTGGAGATGCCCATCGTAAAGGTTGAGGAAACAGTTGAGCCAGAGCCTGAAGAAGAGCTAGAAATTGAAATCAACAGTGCCAAAGAAGATTTGGTCGAGACCAATCTCTCACAGCAACTTGTAGACAAGTATGGGTCTTATGATCCAACTTTAGAGCTCAGTAAATATGTTTTTCCAACCCTTGATTTATTAAAAGATTACGGTGATGGCAGTATAACCATTAATCAAGAAGAGCTAGAGGCAAACAAGAACAAAATTGTAAACACGCTCAAAAACTATAAGATTGAAATTGCTCAGATCAAAGCCAACATTGGTCCTACAGTTACCTTATACGAAATTGTTCCTGCAGCCGGGATACGAATTTCAAAGATTAAAAATTTAGAGGACGATATTGCCTTATCACTATCTGCGCTAGGAATTCGAATCATTGCTCCTATTCCTGGAAAAGGAACCATTGGTATAGAA
This sequence comes from Flavobacteriaceae bacterium, assembly GCA_018608425.1. Lineage (GTDB taxonomy): Bacteria > Bacteroidota > Bacteroidia > Flavobacteriales > Flavobacteriaceae > Arcticimaribacter. Next base: position 5,678 of record JABAZL010000044.1, on the reverse strand, counting down.
GTACCAAACCAGAAGCCAAGTATTGTATCGATGCGTTCGGTAATTGCCTCACAAAAATTTCAAAAAGCAGAGATGGAACTCCCTATTGCATTGGGGAAAACGATCAGTAATGAAACCTTTGTTGTCGATTTAGCCAAAATGCCTCACTTACTTATGGCGGGTGCTACGGGTCAAGGAAAGTCGGTTGGACTGAATGCTGTTCTTACCTCATTACTCTACAAAAAACATCCAGCTGAAGTTAAATTTGTACTGGTAGATCCTAAAAAAGTTGAGCTCAATATTTACAATAAAATTGAGCGCCATTATTTAGCAAAACTCCCAGATTCTGAGGATGCAATCATTACCGACAATACCAAAGTAATTCATACACTCAACTCGCTCTGTATTGAAATGGATAATCGGTATGAGTTACTCAAAAATGGCATGTGCCGTAACTTAAAAGAATACAATACCAAATTTAAGGCACGGAAACTAAATCCTGACGATGGGCATTGTTTCTTACCGTATATCGTTTTGGTAGTCGATGAATTCGCAGATCTGATCATGACCGCAGGGAAGGAAGTAGAAACGCCTATTGCCCGTTTGGCTCAATTGGCGCGCGCTATTGGAATCCATTTAATTATTGCTACACAGCGTCCATCTGTAAATGTTATTACTGGAATTATAAAGGCAAATTTCCCTGCTCGAATTGCATTTAGAGTTACCTCTAAAATTGACTCAAGAACTATTTTGGATAGCGGTGGAGCAGATCAATTAATTGGACGTGGAGATATGCTCTATACCCAAGGAAATGATTTAACACGGATTCAATGTGCCTTTGTTGATACACCAGAAGTTGAAAAAGTTGTAGAATATATTGGCGCACAAAAAGCCTATGCAGAAGCGCATTTATTACCTGAATTTGTTGGAGAAGAATCAACAGCATCCGATATTGATATTAACGATCGAGATGCCTTATTCCGTGATGCTGCAGAAGTAATTGTAACTGCACAGCAAGGCTCAGCCTCGCTCTTACAACGTAAATTAAAATTAGGATATAACCGTGCCGGAAGGATTGTAGACCAAATGGAGGCTGCAGGAATCGTTGGTCCATTTGAAGGAAGTAAGGCCAGACAAGTACTTGTTCCAGATCTAACTTCTTTGGAACAGTTATTGAATAATGAAAAATAAAAAACATCAGTCCATGCGTTTATTGTCTCTCTTATTAGTTTCCTCTACCCTACTGTTTGCTCAAGGTCCTGAACAAGCAAAATACTTATTGAATCAGGTATCTGCAGAAATAAAGAAACAGAAAAACTTGCGTTTCGAATTTCAATATGTACTAGAAAATAAAGAAGAGGATATTCGACAAGAAACTGAAGGAAAAGTAACCCTCGCAGGAGATCAATACAAATTAGAATTCCTAGAAGTAATTCAACTTTTTGATGGCGATAAAATCTATACGATCGTTCCAGAAAACGAAGAAATCACTGTAAGTGCTCCAGAAGAAAGTGAAGCCATAAGTGTCAATCCGTCGCAACTCTTAAATTTCTATGAAGAAGGTTATGGGTACGAATGGGATATTAGTCAAAAAGTAATGGGTCGCAACATTCAATTTGTAAAACTTATTCCAACAGAAGAAAATGTTGACGTTCAGTATCTTTTACTGGGAATCGATATCGCCAAGAATTCAATTTACAAGTTAATCGAGATAGGAAATAATAAAACATCGACTACCCTCACCATAAAGAATCAAGAAGAAAACATAAGCCTCCCACCTGACTTTTTTGAATTCAATAGTGCGGAATTCCCAAATTACTATATCAATAACTAGGTAATGAAAATTCTAGATCGATACATCCTTTTCTCCTACATTCAGCGCTTGTTGAGTGTCTTTATGATTTTGATGTTGATTTTTATCATTCAGACCATCTGGTTGTTTATCGATGACTTCGCCGGGAAAGGAATCGACTTTGGCACCATCATGAAATTCTTATTGTACTACTCTCCAAAGCTTGTACCCCTAGTACTTCCCTTATCAGTTCTTTTAGCATCGATCATGACCTACGGAACCTTCGCTGAAAACTATGAATTTGCGGCGATGAAGTCCACTGGGATTTCCCTACAACGAGCAATGCTTGGGCTTGTGGTTTTTCATTTTTTCTTGGGCATAGGTAGTTTTTACTTTTCAAATTACATCATCCCGTTTGCAGAAGTAAAATCTTTTAACCTCAGAAGAAACTTAGCTAAGCTTAAACCTGCTTTAGCAATAACAGAAGGCATCTTCAATGATCTTGGACAAATGAATATTAAGGTGGATGACAAGTTTGGAAATGAGGATCGTTTCTTAAAAAATGTACTCATTCATGAAAAAATACCAAGCCAGAGAAACAATATTGTAATCAAAGCGATATCGGGAGAATTGAAAACTGCCAAAATCGGAGACCAGTTGCAACTGCTTCTATTTGATGGGAATCGTTACGAAGAAATAGATCCTGAAAAACAAGAAGATAAAAAACGAATACCACATACGAGAGTAAATTTTGAGCGTTATGTGATGAATATCGATTTATCACAATTCAACAACGTTGACCTTTCCAAAGAAGATTACAAAAGCACCTTCCGAATGCAAAAGGTAACAGAGCTTGAAGAAAGTATTGATTCTTTAGAAATAAAATATATTAACCAGCGGAAATCGTTTGCTAATAATTTTGTTAAAACCAATGGAATAGAGGTTTTAGACTATGAAGTTAGAGACAGTATTTTTTCGGATTCAATTCTCAAGAAGTATAACAACCCCTTAAGCTACATAAGTCCTGATAAATTATTTAAACACAAGCAGGCCGTTTATTCTACTTCTATTCGTATCAAAGGAGTGCTTCAAAGTATTGCAGGGAAGAAGAAAAACTTCTTCATTCAACAAAAGCTAATCAACCTGCACAAGAGTTCATTTCATGACAAATACACCATGGGATTCGGTGTGTTTTTCTTATTCTTGATTGGTGCTGCACTGGGAGCAATCATCAGAAAAGGGGGCCTAGGCCTACCCGTTGTACTTGCCATATTAATTTTTCTATCCTACCATTACATAGGCCTTTTTGGTAAAAATGCTGCAGAAGACAGCAGCATCAGCCCCTTTGCCGGTAGCTGGATTTCGGTACTCATCGTTGGCATGTTTGCATTATACTTAACCAAACAAGCATCGAGCGATCGTGGACTTGCAAACCTAGACCGAATACAAGTTCCGTTAATCAGGTTCATTGAAAAAATAAAAAATATAAAATCATTTAAGGAATTATACAGCCATGTCAAAAGATAAATTAGATACGATTACAGATGCTATCGAAGCCATTAAAAATGGTGAAATTATAATTGTAGTTGATGACGATAACCGAGAGAACGAAGGAGATTTTCTTGCAGCTGCAGAAATGATTACTCCTGAGATGATTAATTTCATGGCAACACACGGGCGTGGTTTAATTTGTGCGCCTTTAACAGAAAAACGATGTGAGGAAATTAACTTGCACCGTATGGTCGATAACAATACCGACCCTATGGAAACAGCTTTTACCGTTTCTGTAGATTTAAAAGGAAATGGTGTTACAACGGGTATTTCAGCAGCCGATAGATCCAAAACAGTTGCGGCATTGGTTGACGACAATACACAGGCACATCAATTATCACGACCAGGACATATATTCCCGCTAATCGCAAAAGAAGGGGGTGTATTACGTCGAACGGGACATACCGAAGCTGCAATCGATTTTGCACGTTTAGCTGGAATGAAGCCAGCAGGTGTGATTGTAGAAATCATGAATGAAGACGGAACCATGGCTCGTCTTCCTCAATTGTTGGAAGTTGCCGAAAAATTCAACTTAAGGTTGGTATCAATCGAAGATCTCGTTTCTTATCGTATGCAGCACGATAGCCTTATCCTTAAACGTGCAGATACAGAAATCCAAACGCGTTTTGGAGAGTTCCGACTACGTGCTTACCAACAAACTACCAACAGTCAGGTACATGTAGCCCTCACAAAAGGAAGCTGGGATGAAAATGATGCGGTGCTTACCCGAATCAATTCTTCGCAGATAAGCAATGATATTTTGAGTATGTTATCGGGTTCAAACGACGGGAAAAATTATTTGCAATCCTATTTAGATGATATTTTTGGTTTAATCAATACCGAAGGAAAAGGAGCCGTACTTTTCATTAATCAATCCCAACAATCTGAAAATTTACTCGCTCGAATTAAAGAACTGACTGAACTACAACTTCAGGGAGAGATGCACAAAGTTCCTCCAATGAAGATGGATTACAAGGATTTTGGAATTGGAGCTCAGATACTGCATGATTTACGAATCAGCAAACTCAAAGTAATCAGTAACTCTTCTCAAGGCCCACGAGTGGGTATTACAGGCTATGGATTGGAGATCAAGGAGTATGTAAAGTATTAGTTTAAAAGAACCAGAGTTTTATTGACATTAGGCTCACCATAACGACCATGGCGATCTTGATAACACCCTCTCCTTTGTCTACAGACCACCGACTGGACCACCAAGCACCTAGGGACGTTCCAATGGCCAATACAAGACCAGTTGTCCAATCTACAGTACCGTTATATGCAAAAAGTGCTAAAGCTCCACAGGTGTAAATAAAAACCAAAGAAACCTTGGTCGCATTGGTTTTAATAAGCGACAAACGATTGACATTATTCAAAAAAAGAATGATGACAAAACCAATACCAGCATTGATAAACCCACCATAGATTCCAATAAAAAAGAATCCGACAATAGCATAAAACAAATACCTACCTGTTAAACGTTCAGGAAGTTTCAAGGAACTAACCTTAGGCTTGAATACAATGATTGCAACCACAATGATCATAATGACTGCTAATACTTTATTGAAGGTTTCCCCTTTGATATCAACTGCAATTTGAGCCCCGATTAGAGAACCCATTAAGGCAGAAATACCTAAGTATATATTAAATGGAAAATTGGAAACACCTTTTGAACGATATCCAGCTGTTCCAATCAAAGCTTGGAATGCAATTCCAATTCGATTCGTTGCATTGGCAACATTAGGCGGAAGTCCCATGAAAATAAGAACAGGAAGTGTCAATAAAGAGCCCCCACCAGCCAAAGTATTGGTCACACCAGCCATCATTCCAACAAGAATTAGAAGCCCATATTGAAGTAAATCATTCATAGTCAAGTTTTAAATGAAGATATCCATTTTAGTATAAAAAAAAGATCAATTTATCGAATTAAAAAATTTTATTAGTTAGAAAAGGAATGTATATTTGCAACCGCATAGGAGAAATGGCAGAGTGGTCGAATGCGGCAGTCTTGAAAACTGTTGAGGGTCACACCTCCGGGGGTTCGAATCCCTCTTTCTCCGCAATAATAGCTCGTAACAATATTGTTTACGGGCTTTTTATTTTTAACAAGTCATCTAACGTCTTAATTACAACGAATTAGTGTTTTATAATACACATAGTTTTATTATTGCATTGAAGCAATATTCATCGTACTAATACTAGAAAATCTTAGCTTAGATTATAGCATACCAAAACAACTCAGATTTGTTTTATTATATTGCTATGTAATTGACCAAAAGTCGATTACTAAAAAATGTAAATTACAATGAAAAAAACTATTCTTAGCTGTATTTCTTTACTACTCATATATTCTTGTAGC
>JABAZL010000079.1 GCA_018608425.1 Flavobacteriaceae bacterium | reverse complement strand
CAGCATCTTCTAAAAACTGTTCTGCTCCTTCGGATAAAGTAGATCCTGGGATTACTGAATTTACGGTAACATTGGTTCCTTTTGTTAATTGAGCCAAACCACGAGAAACAGCTAAAATAGCGGCCTTGGTCATGCTGTATGCAATTAAATCTGGAGGAGTTAAACTGGCACATTCGCTGGAGATAAACAAAATCCGCCCCCAATCATTAGCCAACATACGCGGAAGCATACTTTTCGATAAGCGAACCCCGCTCATTACATTTACTTCAAACTGACGGTACCATTCCGCATCCTCGGTTTCGAAAAAAGATCCGGAAGAATACACCCCAACATTGTTGATTAGGACATCTATTTTGGGCAGGTTTTCTAGGAGATTATTCACTTCTCCTAGTATGCTGAAATCTGTTGCTATCCCAGTAATTGTTTCGTTAGGAAACATTTGTTCTAAGCGCTTAATCGCTGCTTTAACTGAGGCAGAAGTTCGACCATTGAGGATGACGCTAGCGCCCTCATTCAGTAATGCTTTTGCTGTTGCAAAACCAATTCCAGCTGTAGAACCTGTTATGAAAACCGTTTTCCCTTTTAATTCTAAATCCATTCTCTATGTTGTTTTCTAATGTGCAATTCCCCAAGGGCTAAACAGTGTCCAAAGCATTAATACAAGTCCAATTAATACGACAGTTAGTGTCATATCTGTTGACCATGTGAATTTAGGTCTAAGGTTTCTTGATTTAAAAGTAACCAATTCTAGTGTTTCTATTGGCTGTGGTTGTGTCAGTTTGCTAACGAGCATCAAAACGGAGCCACTGAAGAGGAATAAAAATAAGGCGAAATGCAAAAAATTCACCCCTATAAAAAGCCCCAAAAGAGAGTCTTCTGCAACAACTATCGTACCTTCATTAGAAAGAAATTCTGCTACTAATCTAAAAATTCCAACAATAAAACCTAACCACAACGATACAATTGCACCTTTAGCATTAATCCATTTGTAGAATAATCCAAAAAGAAAAACAGCAGCAATTGGTGGAGAAATATAAGCCTGAACACTTTGTAGGTAGTGAAAAATTCCCCCGCCCATTAATGATTTCATAAAGGGTATCCACCCCAAACTAACTAGCACTAAAATAACGGTAGCAAATTGACCAAAACGAACCAGATCTTTTTGAGATGCCTTGGGCTTATATTTCAAATAGAAATCGATCGTTAATAATGTTGAACTAGAATTGAATGCTGAAGAAAGCGAGCTCATTAAGGCGGCTAATAATCCAGCAATTGCAAGACCCTTCAACCCTGTGGGAAGAAATTGGTTGATCATAGCTGGAAGAGCTTGATCTGCATTGTCAAGTGAAAAATCAATGGCTCCTTCTTGTAAAAGAGCATAGGCGATTACACCCGGAATAAAGAAAATGAATACTGGTAATAGTTTTAAATATCCTGCAAACAAGGCTCCTTTCCTTGCATTGCTTTCGTCTTTTGAAGAAAGTACACGCTGAACAATATATTGATCCGTACACCAATACCAAACGCCTAAAATAGGTGCTCCAAACAACATTCCTGTCCATGGATAGTCTGTATCGGCCATGGGTCTCCATAGATTAAAAAACTGTTCTCGTGGCGGATTTCCTTCTACTGCAGAAGCTTCGGTAAGTATGGCCAATAAATTATCCCATCCTCCTAGCGCGTAAAGTCCAAATCCTGTAACACAAAGGGTTCCTATGAGCAAAATAAACGCTTGAACCATATCCGTATAAATCACCGCTTTTAATCCTCCTAAGACCGTATAAAATCCAGTTGCGATAACGGTAATAATTGCGCCAGTCCAAAAAGAAATTCCAATCGTTTCGAATACCAAAGCTCCAGCAAAAATGATTAAAGAAATCTTGGTGATTACATAAGCCAAAATAGAAATTACTGAAAGGTAATTACGACACGCCACAGAATACCGTTTCTCTAAAAATTCTGGCATGGTAAATACGCCCGTTCGTAAATAAAAAGGAACAAAAACCCAACCCAAAAGGATCAAAACTAAGGAGGCTATTATTTCAAAATTTGCCATGGGCATATTACCTCGGGCTCCTGCACCCGAAACCCCTAGGATAATTTCCGATCCAATGTTTGAGGCAAAAAGAGATGCACCAATTACCAGCCAACCAGAATTTTTCCCTGCTAAAAAATAATCAACCGCTCCCCCAGACTCACTTTTACTTTTTGAAGCCCATTGGGCTATCCATAGAATAATTCCAAAATAGCTTAGTATGATGAAAATGTCCAATAAACTTATTGATGTCAGCATTTAGTTCCGTTTTAATTCGTTTTATTTTTTCTTTTACCAGTTGTTCAATCCCAATAGTTTTTTACCCAACTCAGACAGTTCAGCTGTTTTATGTTTTTCTTGTTCCCAATTTCTTGGATCACCAGGAAATGCGTAACCTTCGGGAGCAATTCTGTTTTTCCAAGAGTTTACCCTCCAATCTCTGAGTTCCGGATTCTCTTCTTCTGCGGGCATCATCGAAATATACTGAGCGATTCTGACCTTATTATCCGATCGGTTGGGTCGGATTCCATGTGGTTCTGTACTGTTAAAAATAAGTAGATCTCCTGCTTCCATTACCACTTTTACAAGCTTATTTTGCAAAGCATCTAGATTGGGTTTAAAACGATCTCTGTCATCCGGTTGGGTTAGTTTCCAAGTATCATAATTTCGATACAACCACGGAATACATTGAAAGCCTCCCATGTTTTCGTCCATTTGATCGGCAAGTGCGATAACACCCTGTACGTTTTGTGGCCTGGTTTCAGGATCGTAATCCCAATGAATGAAGCCTTCTTTTTCTTCTCCAGGTCGCTGCGGAAAATTCAAGTTGACACGATCAATCGTTACCCACAGTTTTTCGGTGCCCCATACATCTACAAAGGCATCATATACCTTTTGCATTTGACGGTTGCTCCAAAGTGTTTGATGGTTGTATGCCTCAACCATCCCGGTACCAGCCAATTCCTTCATTTGCATTTCGGCCCGCGGTTTTGCATACCAGGTCGAAGGGTCATTTGGGTCTTTCTCATCAAATTCCCATATAAAATCTGCAGTAGCTTTTGCTTGATCTTTTGGAATTGCATTTTTTATTACGATATATCCATTGTGCATCCAAAATCGCCAATCCTCTTCCGATAAAACTCGCAAAGGCTTTCCATTTGAACGGTCGTTTAACTTTTGATTGCTGCTGGTAGAAACAGATGGGTTTCCTGGAATATCTTCATGGGCTTTATTAGCCATTGTTGTTTTTACTTCTTTCTTCATGCTTTTCCTTTTAAGTTAATTTGAAAACATATAGTTCAAATCTATAAGTATAAAAACAAGGCTACAACCTTGATATTGATTGTAATTTGAACTATATTGATAAAATCGTATAAATTAAGTGCTATAAATGATAATTTAATGAAAATTCAACTTGAAAACATTCAACCCGACGATAAGAGTTCGTTTCGATTATTACACGATCCTAAACTAAATGACTTGTTTTTTTGGCATTTTCATCCAGAATATGAACTCGTATATATCGAAGGAGCAGATGGAATTCGACATGTTGGAAAGCATCGTTCCAATTACCTACAAAGCGACCTGGTGTTGATTGGATCTAATATTCCACATATGAATTTTGATTATGGAGTAAAGACCGTCTACAGAAAAGAGGTTTTGCATATTAGCCCTTCATTCAAAGAACAGGTTTTTAAACAGGTTCGAGAACTTTCGAGCATTCATACCTTATTTGAGCAGGCGCAACACGGAATTGCCTTTTATGGTGAAACAAAGAAGGCTGTAGGAGAACAAATCAAAATGCTGCATTTGCTGGATGCTTTTGAACAATTCATTGCAGTTATTCAAATTTTGAAAACACTTGCTTTGTCTGAAGAATTCGAGCTTTTACACAAACAACCCGTATATAACAGATCAGACAAAAAACAACAGCAGCGCTTACAAAAGGTATACTCATTTATTGATGAACATTACATCCGAAAAATTAAGGTCGAAGAAGTAGCGCAATTGGTTAACCTCAGCAAAGAAGCTTTTTGTCGATACTTTAAAAAACACAGCGGAAACACCTTTACAGCCTTTTTAAACCAGTATCGGGTTTCACAGGCCAAACGCTTGCTCCTTGCCGGAAAGAATGTAAGCGAGGCTTGCTATGGATGTGGCTTTGAGAGTTTATCGTACTTCAACCGTACGTTTAAGAAAATAAGTGGAGAAAATCCATCGGCCTTTAAAAACAACCCTACTGTCGAAGGTTAAATAATAAAAGTAAATGTCACTCAATTGCTGTATATTCGATTCATGATGATTTTTTTATTTACCCTAATTGATTACGCTGCTTTTGGTCTATGGATATTAATTAGCATTGCGCTTTCTTATGTTCTTGTTCAAAAACTCAACTTCTTTGGAGGAAAAAATTTAAGTCAAAAAATACTGGCTATCGGTTTAATTGCTGGACACTTATTATACCTCATCTGGAAAAAGCTTTGGCTCTATATCGTGAGTTTCTTTTGAAAGGAGCGCTTTTAAAAAGGGTGAAAAGGGTTTTTATAACTGCTTAGCAAAGTTTGTTATCCAGCATCAAAAGCAACCCTTTTCGAAGCTTTTCATATCTTGGTTGAACAGAAGTTGATAATCGTACTTGATGGAAGAAGAAAAAGAGTGGTGGGTCTATATTGTTGCATGCTCAGATGAAAGTTTATACACGGGCATTACAACTGACCGAGAGAGAAGAATCGCTGAACACAACGATTCAAAAAAGGGAGCCAAGTATACAAGAAATAGAAGACCTGTTGACTTAGTGTATTCTGAAATGCTTCCCAATCGATCGGCTGCATCTAAACGAGAATACGAAATCAAGAAATTATCAAGAGCGGATAAGTTGAAATTAATTGGGTCTTGATGTTTCTTGAAATGATTTAAAGAAAACCGATTCAAACGTTATGATTATCCCTTTGTTTAACTTTAAAATTTGTGCCTAATTATGAAGGACTGGATTTTTTATAGTTCAAACACTCCTACTATCGTGTTGGTTTACCTTATATTTAATCAATAGAAAGAACTATGAAATTAAACTTATTGTCTTGTGACGCTCAGCGACCCGATAGAAGAGCCATAGCCCAATGCATTGCGGAAATTTCTTCTAATGTAAGTTACTCGCTGTCCAAAGAGCTTACCGACATCCTGCTGGAAGGAGATCCTGTAGATATTGAAATAGGAGATAAGAGTTCTGGTTCTGCTCTAAGGTCTTTGCGGAAATTAAGTATTGACTATGAGGTTATAGCGTAATTCACACCCCTAGAGCCATTGCTTCATTGGGATAAACTACTCATCCAAAAACAAAAAAACCTCTACCTAATGTAGAGGCTTCCAAAGAGCTTGCGTAATTAAAAGGCTCTGTTTTTTGGTTTTTTGTCAGGAATTCTTCCTTGATTACCTATTCCGTCAAAATCATTTGTATCGTGCGATTGTAAATCTTGCCGTTCAACTTTGTGTTGTCTTATAATTATTTTAAAATAAAAATAGATGTAGATGACAAATATGACTGAACCAACAATAAACATTATTCCATTTTTGCTCATAATTTATTATTTTTATCATCATTCCTTCTTTGTCTTATAACAATTGCAAAACCTAAAATAGTTACAGGCCAAAGACCAACATAAATTCCCTCAAGCTCATTTCCTGAAAACCATAAAAAAACAGAGTACAAAAAACTTAAAAATGCCAGAATAACGGGATAGTACTTTTCTAAAAACTTCATTTTTTTTTTTTAAGATATGTATATTTTTCTAAATTTCACTTATTAATTTTGAAATTGATGTCTGAAAAATTTGATCTAAAGGTTGTTTGGAAAACACATTTTGATTGAGTTTTTATGTAAGAAACGATTCTAAAAAGCAGACAATCAACTTAATTTGAAGCAAAAAAAAGGCGCCGAAACGCCTTTTTACAAATAATTTTTTCTAGCGATCTTTACCTGCTAAATCAAAAATTCCTTTCTTCATATTCACATGTCCAATGTGAAGGTAAATTTGATCTTCATGTGCACCATCGACTAAGCTCCAAAATGTTTTCCTTGCTTTAGTAGCTTCTTCGGTTTCTTCAGTTCTTGAAGTTACCCCTTTTGCTAATTCAACTAGATTTGTATAACATTGCCATACCTCTACATCAAAACTCGTTCCAATATAGTGGTAAGAAACCCCACCAGACATTGATGATCCACTGTCTACAGCGTTTTTAATTGCCCAGTCAAAAAAAGCTGTTCCCATTTTTCCCCATGAACCAGAAGAATTATATTTCCCAACTACCATAGCAAAAGGAATATCGAAATCTGTTTCTTCAAGTTGATAAAAACCTGTTGCCTTGTTAGCTACTCGAACTTCATCGGAATGGTTATTTGAAAAGGATCTGTATTCTGCCCATTCTTTCATAAGCGTTTCTTTTTCACTTGTGTCTTTCGTAGTGTTTATTTTTGCTCTAATATTTTGATTTGCAATATCAGCGTCCTTATGAAAATCTTCCATAGAGTTGTATTGACTGTAAATAACAAAGCTATGACCTGAACCATACCAGTGTCTAAAGACCCATTCGCCCGTCATTGTTCTGTTTTCTCCTAAAGACATATCCGTGAATTTTTTGTGTAATTCGACAAATCTTGGCATTTCAGAAATAGCTACATCGTTGATGTAAAGAGCAGATTCATAGGTGTTGTCATCTTGTGCGTGTGCAGATATTGACAATAAAGCGATAAAAAGTAATATTAATTTTTTCATTTGAAATATAGATTGTTATTAGAAAGTAAAAGTATAGATAATATCAGTAAGCTGAGCTTCTTAAACCATTTTAGTGCACTTGAAGTAAGTCTTGACAGCATTCAAAAACAAAAAACCCTCCACGAGGGAGGGCTTTAGAATATCGTTATTCTGTTGGTTTTGATCTTTCGTAAATGCTTACCTCTTTAATCATCTTGCCGACAAAATTAACGTCCAGAATTTGCTCTCTTTTTATTTCTTTATCATCGACTGTCTCGATAATTTCAATACCTGTCGTCAGCCAATGTCTGTTTTCTCCATCTTTAACCTCAACAGTATTAGTAGCCATCCATCTAACAGTCCACATCGGATTACTCTCAGGAAACCAATCTTCCAAAGCTTGTCTATGGGTAGCCTTTCCTTTTAATTCTCGAGCATCTTGAGTCTTAATTAAAATCGAGTCTTGAACCATATCCATGATTTTATCAATATCACGATCGTTGTGTGCCTGAATAAATTCCATATACGTATCAATTATAGCAATATCTCCGGCTATCAAGTTTTGTTTTTCACCTGCATCACTAAATTCATATCCAATAACAGTTGGTCCGTGGGAATGATCCGATCCTTTTTCGGCTGGAGCTTGGCATGAAATTAAAGACCCTGCAAGCACAGTACATAATAATAGTTTTTTCATTTTTAAAAAATTAATTAACAATTCTTAAATATAACAATATATTGCAATTTGCAAGTTGTTTTTTCAGATAAAAAAAGACATGTCCATTAGAGTATTGAAGCGACTAATGGAAACAAAAAAGCCTTTACACGGTGTAAAGGCTTCTGTAGTTTTTTGTCTCTTAAATAGTATTTTATAAAGAGGGTAATTCCTATGGTTTCTAGATTTTGTACTTAAAGATATTCCTCCAAGTTCTCATTTCACATTTATACAGTTTGATTAATGTTTCATATACAAAATCAGAATAATTTTTCATAGTGGTTTTTAGTATTAACCAAATTACTGTTTTTAAAGAAATTCTCAAAGTTAAATCTAATCAGAGCATTCTCCTGATGTAAATTCAGTGATTCCTTTTACTCTTGCCTTACAGTCATTGCTGTAGGTTATTCCATCAGAACCGCAAACAGGTGCGTATATTTCATAACAATAGACGGCATCTTCTTCAGCGTTTTTTTCATCATTAGAACAAGACACTACAGAGGCAATAAATAAAAGAAGAAGTGATTTTTTCATAATATCTAGTTTATCGATACAAGATACTAACTGTTTTAAAGCTTGTTCTCATTGACTGTCGTGTTTTTCAGATTTTAGGTCTATTAGTATCTGTAATGATTTTTGTAAATTAGACCAAAGAGAAAACAAAAATATGGCTGTAAAAAACCCACCCGGAATCGAGAAAATGATAACTTATCCTAGTTTTTCATCCTTAGAAGAAGAAAGACATTACAGAAAAAAAATGTTAGCCGCTGCCTATCGTATTTTTGGGAAACTGGGTTTTTCTGAGGGAGTTGCTGGACATATCACATGCCGCGACCCTGAATATCCAGATTGTTTTTGGGTGAATCCCTTTGGCCTTTCCTTTAAACGCTTAAAAATGTCTGACTTGGTTTTGGTGAATGAAGTTGGAGAAATTGTTGCTGGAAAACAAGCTCCTTTAAACAAGGCTGCATTTGCAATTCATGCGGCGATTCACAAAGCACGACCAGACGTTATTGCTGCAGCGCATTCACATACCATCTATGGCAAAACTTGGGCTTCCACTGGAAAACTACTTGACCCTTTAACACAAGATGCCTGTATTTTTTATGAAGACCACGGATTGTTCAATGATTATACAGGAGTTGTAGGTGAACTGAGTGAAGGTGATCGTATAGCCGATGCATTGGAAGATAAAAAAGCAGTAATTCTTCAAAATCATGGGTTGCTAACTGTAGGACATAGTATTGAAGAATGTGTGTTTTGGTTCACAACGATGGAACGAACATGTCAGTCACAACTATTGGCAGAAGCAACAGGTAATTCCTTAATCAAAATTGATCCTAAAATTGCCCAAATGACACGAGATTATGAGGTCGGATTTCCACTAGCGGGCTATTTCAGTGCACAACCGCTTTTTCAAGACATCTTTCATGAACAAACTGATTTAATAGACATTGGTTCAACGGAGGGTAAACTAATCCTTGGGTAATTCTCACCTAATTTTCATTTCAACCAAAAATAGGTTCTTTACATTTACACCCAGATAGAAAAGTATGTCAATAAAAAATAATTCAATAATTTGTTCCAGTATGCCTATACGCATCAGGTCTAAACAAACGATCCCTCTTTATGTGAAGTTTTATGTAATGGCCTTAATGGTTTTTCTTACTTCACTAAATGTTTCCGGCCAACATCATCACGATCATGAAGGGCTTCATCATTGGGAAATTCCAAGCAAAAGTCCAGATAGAATCATGCTTACATTCCATGGAGACCCATCTTCATCAAGAGCTGTAACTTGGCGAACGGATACAAGCATCGAAAAATCCTTCGCTCAGATTTCTGAAGCAACTGTAAACTCAAATTTTACAGAAAATGCTGATGTATACAGTGCTGTAAAAGAGCCTTTCGATTTAGGCCTTTATAAAGGAAATAACTCTTTAAAAGTTCAGTATCACAGTGTCGTATTTAAAAAATTAAAGCCCAATAAGCTCTATGTTTACAGGGTTGGTGATGGTGATAAATACTGGTCCGAATGGATTCAATTTAGAACAGCTAAAAAAGAGTATGCGCCTACAAAATTCGTGTACTTTGGTGATGCCCAAAACGATGTCCTTTCTCATTGGTCGCGTGTTATAAGGATGGCTTATCAAACAGCTCCAGATGCTTCTTTTGTAATCCATGCTGGGGATCTTATTAATAGTGCTCATAGTGATTATGAGTGGGCCCAATGGTATAAAGCTGGAGGCTTTATCCACAGTCAATGGACTGCAATACCCGTAGTTGGAAATCATGAATTTAGACCCTTAAATAATGGGTCAGAAAAAAAACTCGCCATTCAATGGAAGCCTCAATTTACATTGCCGGTTGAAAAAGAATTGAGCACAAAATTACACGAGACCGTTTATACGGTAGATTATCAGGACATACGAATTATTGTCCTCAATTCGAACGGTGAACTAGAAGAGCAAACTAAATACATCGATCAACAGCTAAGGACATCTACTGCCAAATGGAATATTATTACATGTCATCATTCGGTGTTTTCTCCTGCAAAAGGGCGTGATTTCGAGTATGCGCGAAAAAAATGGAAACCATTATTTGATAAATACAATGTCGATATAGTACTTAATGGTCATGATCACACCTATGCTCGTGGTCATGTGCCTACGATTTCAACAAATAATGATGTTGAAAATATAGGCACCATGTATATTACCTCTGTTAGTGGACCCAAACAATACCCATTGGATAAACAACAGATTCTGAGTTACTCAAAACAAGGCTACCAACTAGATAAATCAGGTGAGCAAACTCAATTTTTCCAAGTCATTACGGTAGATGAAAACGAATTAACTTATGTTGCTTATACTGCATTAGGGGAAGAATACGATCGAGCTATCATTACTAAAGACTTTGATACGGGACAAAAGAAACTATGGCAAGTGAAAAAACTTGATTAAGTGATTTTCATCCCAATATGGCCTGGCATCATATGCTACAGCAGTTGTTTTCGTTAGGTGAATTGTACAGCCAATTGAAGCAGCTTAATTCTTCACAAGATGGATTTACAGGATTGTATGCCCTAGTAGAATATTCTTACGCAAGTATTATTCAAATAAGATCACTTAAGGAGTTTTCTTTAAAGTTCATGAAACAGCAATTCTGTAGCCCTCACTTTAGTTTGTAACTTTAGTGGGGGTTTTATTTGCAATCTTTAAGTTTACTGAGAATATACCTTGGTTTAAAAGAGGTGTACAAAAAGCCTGATTTAGATATTAGCATCATTCTGCAGTATATCCATTTGAGATTAATTTAGAATCTAACAGTCCTAAAAAATGTTCAGAAATGTTTTTAAACTAATCGGTATGGAATCACAACAATACCATGTAAAGTTTTAATTTCTAATTTAAAATAATTTAAATCATATATTTGTTTAACAAAACTATATTCATATGAGCATTTTCATTCGTTTTCTACTATTCATACCATTGTCCGTACTTTTTTCCTCAGCGGAGACAGAATCACAAAGCTTTCAAGGAAAAGCTTATTATTTTTCTAAATCTAAAATGGATTTGGGAAACTGGGGAGCTAGAATGAGTGAAGCGCAAAAAAAACAAATGAAAAGTCGCTTAAAAAACCGCTTAGACAAAACCTATATTTTAAGCTTCAACAACACCGAATCTTTATTCATTGAAGAAGAAAAAGTGGATGCAATTTCTGGGGCAACCGATTCTTGGGGAAGTAATTTTGCAAGAGGGAAACAATACAAAAACGTAGCAGAGAACAGTTTGGTTCAAGCACAAGAATTCTACGGAAAACGTTTTCTAGTAAAAGATGAGTTACAAAGCATCGATTGGAAGATGGGGAGTGAAACCAAACAAATTGGGAAATACACTTGTTTTAAAGCTACCGCTATTTTACCATCTACGGAGCTCTCTTGGTATAACTTTTCATGGAGTGATTTAAGTCAAAATGCATCTAGCACAACCGAAAAAGACATAAAATTAACACAAGTTGAAGCTTGGTACACCCTACAAATACCAGTAAAGCATGGACCAGCTGAATTTTGGGGCTTACCCGGGCTAATCTTAGAAGTAAGTGCTGGAAATACAACGATGTTGTGTTCAGAAATTGTTATTAATCCTAAAGAAAGAGAAAAAATTGAAGCTCCTGAAAAAGGAAAAGAAATAAACAAAGAAGATTACAGGTCAACCATTGTTGGTAAAATGCTTGAAATGAGAAACAACCGAGGAAGAAGAAGAGGCTAAATCCTAAGATTATATCTGGAACACTACATACATGACAACTCGAATTATTATTTTCTGTTTCTTCTTATCCTTCTTTTCCTATGGTCAACTGAGCCTTAAAGGCATTGTACGCGATAGCTTAGAAAACCCATTAGAATCATCCAGCTTGGTCGCAATTAATAAGGCTACCAACGCATTGGAGTCCTATACCATGACCAACGATCTTGGAGAATATAAACTCGAACTAAAGAACAACACAAGCTATAAAATTCAGGTGAGTTACATTGGACTACAGACAATAAACGACAGTCTGTCTGTGCAAGAACGTGATCTAATTAAAAATTATTCTCTTCGAGCTGACATCCAACTGGATGAAGTTGTAGTAAAAATTCCCGTTTTGGTGCGCGGAGATACCTTAATCTATGACGCAGATTCTTTTAAGAATGGCTCGGAGCGGAAACTAGAAGACATTATCGATAAACTTCCTGGAGTAGAAATCAGCGAGACTGGACAGATAGAGGTTGAAGGAAAAGTGGTCAACAAACTCATGGTAAATGGGAAAGATTTTTTTGATGGAGACACAAAAATTGCAACCAAAAATATTCCATCAAGTATCGTAGACAAAATTCAAGTTCTCAAAAACTACGGTGAAGTTGGACAGCTCAAAGGTGTTCGAAACAACCAAGATAATATTGCCATTAACATCAAATTAAAGAAAGGGAAAGAAAGCTTTTGGTTTGGGAATGTAACCGCCGGAGGGGGTGAATCACCGGAAGAAGAACTCTATTTAGTTCAACCTAAACTATTTTATTACAACCCTAAATACACAATCAACTTTATCGGAGATATGAATAATATTGGAGAAGTTGCTTTGTCACGAAGGGATATTAGAGGCTTTGGTGGAGGATTTAGTGCGCCCAGCAGTCAGAGTGGAACCAGCATTAATTTAGGCGATAACAGCCTTAATTTTCTTGCCAATCAGCGCGATGCACTCCGTATTGAAAACAAACTAGCCTCAGGTAACTTTAGCTACTCTCCCAATCAATCATTAGACTTAAGTGGGTTTCTTATTTTTAATTCAAGTAAAGTTAAATCAAAAGAAAACAGCTTCATTCAATACACAAATACTGACTTAGCAATTCCAGACGAAACGACCGAACAAACCAGTGATGAGCGATCGAATCAAGGCTTATTAAAATTAAGTGCTTCTTATAAGCCCAATTTTAATAATCAGATTGACTATGATATTTTGATGCGCAGTTCGGACGATCTTCAGAATCAAAATATATTTTCATCTGTAATTGGAAATACGGAACAACTAGAAGAAGTAACCCCCTTCAGCATCAATCAAAATTTAAAGTACTACCTCACGCTTGATGATAAGAATATTGTTGCTTTCGAAGCACAACATGTGCTTAAGAACGAAGATCCTTTTTATAATGCTGTTCTGGTAAATGATCCGACAGCAGAAGACGCCTTTGACAATACCGCATTAGCACTAGGGCTAGACAGTTCATTGAACAATTATAATCTGGGGCAAAACAGAACGATAAAATCAAATCAACTGGATGCAAAACTAGATTATTACTACATCATCAATCCAAAAAGCAACCTCAACCTAACACTTGGTACCATTTTAAGTCGCCAAGAATTCAATTCCGATATATTCCAGTCGCTTTTAAACAATACGCCCTTTAAACCAACACCTAACTTCAACAACGGGCGAGCAACAAATGATATTGACTATAATTTCAGAGATGTTTACTTAGGAGTTCATTATCGTGTTAGGACAGGTAAGTTTACCTTTACTCCAGGCTTTTCCGTTCATGCTTATGGAAATAAGAACACCCAAAACAACGAATTAGTTCAAGATAATTTAATACGCCTTTTGCCTGATTTTGAAACCAGAATTCAAATCAAAAAAGGTGAATCCTTGACTCTCAATTACAAAATGCAGAATCAGTTTACTGATGTTACAAAACTTGCAAGCGGATTGGTCTTAAACAATTACAACAGCATTCAATACGGAGCCCCAGACCTCCAAAATGCATTGTCTCACAATTTGAGCCTTTTGTACAGTAGTTTTAATTTATTCAACTATACCAATGTATTCGCAAGAATCGCTTATTCAAGTAATATTGATCAAATCAGAGGTTTAACTAATTTTGAGAATATCATTCGAACAAGTACTTTTTTCAACTCTTCATTTGCCAATGAAAACTTAAATGGTTTTGGGCGTGTACAGCGTACTTTTGGAAAGGTACGCGTAAGCATCAATGCAGCCGTAAACTACAGTGAAATCAATCAATTCATTCAAAATCAGCCTACGGTTAACAAAGCGTTTACACAAACTTTCACCCCCGGTATTCGAACTAATTTTAAAGTAGCTCCCAATGTTAGTTTACGCTACCGTTATAGCCTAATTAACAATAATCAAGGAAATAGAGAAACAAACTTTGTTATCAAAGCTCCGTCGATTGAGTTTGATGCATATGTGGTTGAAAAATTTACTTTTGTTACGAACTATAGTTACACTACTCAAGAAGTTGGAGCAGACAAGGAGTCGTTCCAAAATTGGGATGCTCGTCTCTCCTATCGGAAAAATAAAGACACTAAATGGGAATTTGAAATCAAGGTCTCTAATCTTTTAAACATCGATAAGCAAATTCGAAACAGTGCCAATTCCATTTCAGTCCTGAGTGCACAAACATTTATACAACCTCGATTCATTACCTTTAGAGGAGTATATCGTTTATAAGTATTAAACTCAATTTAACCACACACGTAATCTCATTTTTCGTCATTATTGTAAAAAATGTAACAAGTGGTAAAAGGGAAACCAGAGGAACCGAAAAACACTGTCAACTTATGTTTTTGTTCTCAGAAGCACGCTAAAAGCTCGTCTTGAGGTTTACCTGTTATTCCTCTTGTTATCTTAATTGGGGGCTTCTTTTTGGCCTTGATATATTTAATTGTTATGAAAAAAACCATTCTAATTATAGTAATATTATTCCTTCTTTATTTTTGGGCTGAACTAGCTGTTGGCATTTTCTTTCAAGATAGTTGGGGCGGAAGTTGAGTAAAATAGTTTTTACCTTTGCGGTACAATAAAAAATAGAAATGAAAAAAGTTGTTTTTCTGTTTACCGCTTTGTCTGTTTTAAGCTGTACAAAAAAAGAAAGTGAATGCACAGAACTTAGGAATAGGAGAGAAATAGCTTGTACCAAAGAATATGCTCCTGTTTGTGGATGTAACAATAAAACCTATTCAAATAAATGTGAGGCTACTGTTTGGGGGATAGCACAATTTAGTGATGGCTCTTGTATCTGAATTAATTGGCTTGATTCATTTTGATTAAATAAACCAAAGAAAGGTTTTAGCTGTTTTACCAAGTTTTTGAAATAGTGCCAAGAAATTAACGGCGTTTAACTTAATTGTAAGAAAAAATCCACCGCCTTAGGTGAAGGCTTGATTTTACTGATGGTCCCACCTGGGCTGGCACCTCTTGCGGATAAACTTCTCGCCCAAAAACAAAAAAGCCTTTACGCAATGTAAAGGCTTCCATGGGGATTCATCTCTTTTTTGTGGTCCCACCTGGACCCGAATCTATGCAATATGATACTTATCTAAAACTCAGTAATATCAGCCTTAACATCAATAAATACAATTCATAAAAGAGCTTTTGTTTGTCTTGTGTCATTGCACTAAATTGCATGTAAAAGCATAAAATAGCACTATTTGTTGCCAAATGACTAACCTTAAGATATGGCTTCGATAGGTTTTAGATTAAAATCAAAAGAGAATAGACAACTTAGTATTTACATATACTTTAGGCCTGCAAATTCAAAGGTTGTTTCTGCAAGAACTGGACAAACTATCAACCCATCTGATTGGAGCTCATCTAAGAAAAAAGCGAAAACTACAGACCCTTATCTGATAAATTTAAATACAACGCTAACCTCGCTTGAAAAGTTTATTAGTCAAGCCCTAAACAATGATCTGACATATGGGATTGAGATTAATAACAATTGGCTCAACAAACAAGTAGAAGTCTGTCTATTATCAGCAGTCTGCAGTATAATTGTGGTAACGTTTTATTAGTCTTCAATAATTAATTGTAATAAGTTTGCCTCCTTTAAATGGCATAAAAAAGATTTCAAATAAATTTGTATGATTGATACTATACTATTATTCGTTCTAACAATTACCTTTTCGATTATATTTTTCTATTGGTATGCAACCTATTCAACTAAATCTGGCTTTGCTTTGGATGAAAATAAAAATCAAATTCCAGACTATTGGGAAAAATATTCACTGATTTTTAAATTGAAAAATTTTATTATTCTTTTTTTAGGTGTAATAATAGGTCTTTTATTAAGTAAATCAACTTTTATTTAGAAACAAATTGATTCTCATATAAATAAACCAAATTAAATGAATTCAAGAGCATTGTCATCAGTTTTAAACTATAGAATTTTAATTATCTTAGTAGAAACAATTCTAATCTACTTTTTATATAACAAGTATAAGATCGATATAAAAATTGATTTTACAATAATGAGTATTGCTATTGTTTTTCCATTGGTTTTTTCGATTACAAGTGCTTATCAAAGACGACAAGAAGCTATTGTGTTATTTTCTGAGTTTAGAAATAAAATAATTGACTTGACTAATATTTTTTATGCTGTAGATGAACTAGATAAAAAAGATTACATAAGCTTATTCATTAAGCTGATTGGAGTTCAGACAGATTTAAATAATTATTTGATAAACACCTCTTCGGATAATGATTTTGGGGTGAT
>JABAZL010000025.1 GCA_018608425.1 Flavobacteriaceae bacterium | reverse complement strand
CTTTGGGAGGTTCTGTTGCAACACCACTAGCTGGAATTCGAGCTGAGGTTATTGAGGTGCAAGGTTTTGAAGATTTGAAAAAACTGGGTAAAAAAGAAGTTGAAGGCAAAATCGTGTTTTTTAACCGACCCATGCAAGCAGATCTTATAAATACATTTACTGCTTATTCTGGTTGCGTAGATCAACGTTATTCGGGTGCAGAAGAAGCTGCTCGTCTTGGAGCTGTCGCTGTTATTGTTCGTTCGGTCAACTTAAGATTAGATGATTATCCACATACAGGATCTATGAGCTATGGCAAGCTATCAATTCGTAAAAGAATTCCAGCCTCAGCTATAAGTACCAACGGAGCTGAATTATTAAGTTCCATGTTGGCTTTGAATCCTAAACTTAGTTTTTATTTAAAGCAGAATTGTAAAAACTTACCAGATGTTCAATCGTACAACGTCATTGGAGAAATTACAGGTTCCGAAAAACCAGATGAAATCATGGTTGTTGGTGGACATTTAGACTCCTGGGATCTTGGCGATGGCGCTCATGATGATGGAGCTGGAGTTGTTCAGTCTATGGAAGTATTGCGCTTATTCAAAACCATAGGATACCAGCCCAAACGTACCCTTCGAGTTGTTCTCTTTATGAACGAAGAGAATGGAATGCGCGGAGCAACCGAATATGCAGCAGTTGCAAAATCCAATAAAGAAAATCATGTTTTTGCTTTAGAATCCGATGCTGGTGGTTTTACGCCAAGAGGTTTTTCTATTGATAGTACCCCTGAGAAACTTGCTGTTATTCAGAGTTGGGAATCTTATTTCGAACCCTATCTGATTCATATGTTTGTAAAAGGAGGGAGTGGTGCCGATGTTGGTCATTTAAAAACAGATGCCAATGTTCTTGCTGGTCTGCGTCCAGATTCTCAACGTTATTTTGATTATCACCACGCAGCAAATGATACCTTCGATGCTATTAATAAAAGAGAATTAGAATTGGGTGCTGCTACTATGGCCTCTCTTGTTTATCTGATAGACTATTTTAGTCTTTAACCTACAACCGATTGAAATTATATACACAAGAGTTTAGAAAAAACCTCAGTTTAGCTTTTCCAGTAATATTAGGCCTTCTTGGTCACACCATTGTTCAATTAATTGATAACATAATGGTTGGTCAGCTTGGTACAGCAGAATTAGCCTCAGTTTCCTTAGGAAGCAGTTTTGTTTTTATTGCCATGTCCCTTGGGATTGGCTTTTCAACTGCGCTAACTCCGTTGGTTGCTCAGGCAGACGGACGTTCTGATACAAAACGAGTTGGAGAATTGTTTATTCACGGTTTGTTCTTGTGTATATTCCTTGGCGTTATTTTGTTTTTGGGGGTATACAGTTTGCGAAATAAAATGTTTCATATGGGACAGCCTCAGGAGGTAGTGTTTTTAGCATTTCCGTACTTAAATTGGGTTGCAGGATCTCTCATTCCTTTAGTTGTATTTCAAGCTTTTAGACAGTTTTCTGATGGGCTTTCTTTAACGCGCCCAGCAATGTATGCTACCTTATTTGGAAATGCAATTAATGTAATTTTGAATTACCTTTTAATCTTTGGTTATTTTGGTTTCCCAAAACTGGGAGTCGAAGGAGCTGCAATCGGAACCTTTATTTCACGTTTGATGATGTTGCTCTTCATCGTATTTTATGTTAAAAACCATAAACAATATAAGAAGTATAAATTATCACTCAACTTTGCTCAAATTAAGCTTTTTCTCATTCAAAAAATATTGAAACTTGGATTCCCTTCAGCACTGCAAATGTTTTTTGAAGTGGCCTTTTTTGTTGTTGCCGTATGGATGTCAGGTATTTTAGGAACCAATTCACAAGCTGCTAATCAGATAGCATTGAACCTTACCTCCATGACTTTTATGGTAGCGATGGGATTGAGTGCTACTGCAATGATTCGTGTAGGTAATCAGTATGGTAAAAAAGATTTTAAGGAGCTGAAACGCATTGCTTTTTCAATTTTCTTTTTAATTATTATTATCGACGTTTTCTTTTGTGCTTTTTACTTGATTTTTAGTAATGACTTACCTTGGATTTACTTAGAAAACAAAGGTGCTCTTACTTCGCCAGATACGTTAGAAGTAATTGCTATTGCTGCGTCTTTATTAGTTGTCTCAGGTTTTTTTCAAATCACAGATGGCCTTCAAGTAGTAGTTCTGGGCGCTTTACGAGGATTGCAAGATGTTAACATTCCAACTACCTTAATTTTTATTTCATATTGGATTATCGGTTTTCCAGTTTCGTATTATCTAGCCTTTTACACTTCTTTAGAAGCAACTGGAATTTGGATTGGTTTATTAACAGGTCTTTCTTGTTCAGCAATTTTACTATTTTTACGCTTTCAACACCAAACCAATAAGCTCATTTTAAATAAATAACGCACTATGGAAGTACCAAAATTTTTAATTGCAGACAGTTCATCTTTACAAGATGAGATTTTTGTGCTGCATACAGAATATCCACGTTTTCTCTTAAACGTTTCAAATGATGAGATTTTATGGTTAGAAGAATTTGGAAAAGAAGACCAAGATGAGCTTGAGAAAATAACGGAAGAATTGATTGAAGAGGCACTGGCTTTCTTCGATACTGAAATTGAATCTTTAGAGTAATGTTGGATCAAATTTTAGAATGGGATATTGCTTTATTTCTCTACCTCAACGGATTAGGAACAACTTTTTTTGATCCATTTTGGATGCTTATGACCAATAAGGCCACTAACTTTGCTTTATATCTAGGTTTGTTGTTTTGGTTTTATCGTTTTAAAGATGCGAAACAAGCTCTTTTTTTGCTTTTAAGTGTTGGGGCTTTAATACTGGTTACAGATCAAGTCACCAATGTTTTTAAATATGGTTTTGAACGCTTACGTCCGTGTCACACTCCAGAGCTTCAAGATATAATGCGACTCGTTAAAAGCAGCTGTGGAGGTTTATATAGTTACTTTTCTGGTCACGCATCGAATTCATTTGCTTTAGCGACGTATTTTTCTATTATTTTTTCTACTCGATTTCCAAAACTGAAGATTGCTCTTTTTATTATTGCATCTTGTGTCGCTTATAGTCGAGTTTATATTGGAGTCCATTTTCCTTTAGATATTTTGTCTGGAGCTCTTTTTGGAACTCTTTGGGCGCTTTGTTATTGTTGGATTAGCTCTCGGGTATTTGATCGTTTTTTTTCAAATACCTCTCTAAAAATTTGAGAAAATAAACTGCGTTTTTTGAGTATATCTCTCACATGGTCTTACTATTGTGTTTGGAAAGTGAGGGATGTTGGGTGCATTGGAAAACTTTTGTACTTCAAAGCATATTCCATTAAGTTCTTTGGGATTAAAAACAACCAAACCAGGCTGATCCGTAATTAAATCCATTTGGATTTTTGTGCTGTTTGCTTTTAGCCGCAAGTTGACTGCTTCTTTTTCTCGAAGAACAAAACAGTCATCGTAACGAGATTGCCCTATTGATCGCAAATCATTCCGATCAAAGTCTGTTTTTTTAACTGTATTAATTACACCAGTTGGAAGCAAATTATGGTCTAATTCAAGAACTTCATCTGCCTGAATCATCAATTCATGATCCCCTAAATTTGGAGCACCACTCAAATTAAAGTAACTGTGATTGGTCATGTTAATTGGAGTTGGTCTCGTGGTTTTTGCTTTATATTCTAGCTGGAGAGTGTTTTCTCGCAAACTATATTTAAGCAACACAGAAACATCCCCAGGATGGCCACTATCTTTTTCTAAACAATCATATTCCAAAACAACATGAGGTACTGTACCATGAAATAAATCATATATTTTCCAAACTGCCTTGTCCCATCCTTGCGCCCCTCCATGAAGTTGAATCGCATTCTCTTTTTTATGGGTATATCGAACTTGATCAATTGTATATTCAGAAGCAAGCCTCCCTGCATAGCGTCCGATACAAGCACCCATATACCATGGGTTATCTAAATATTCTTCTGCATTTTTTTTACCGAGAACGACATTAGTGCCTTTGTACCATAACTCTTTAATTATCCCGCCATAGGGGAGGATTATTACTTTAAGGTCATGATTCGTAAGAACTATTTCTTTCAAGGATTAATGCTTTTCTTTTTTTAATAACTCAGGATAAGATTTTTGAAACCTTCTCAATCGTGGGATAGAAACTTGTTGCACATAAGGATTATTTGGATTTAACCGTTCGTAATTTTGATGGTAGTCTTCTGCATAATAGAATTTTTCTAAAGGCTTTACCTCTGTTACAATTTCATTAGAAAACACTTCTTTCTCTACTAATAAAGCAATGTAGTTCTGAATAATTTCACGTTCATTGGCATCGTTATAAAAGGCTACTGAACGGTATTGAGATCCGCGATCGGGACCTTGTCGGTTTGGAGTAGTTGGATCATGTGAACCGAAAAAAACTTGTACCAATGTTCCAAAAGAAACAACACTAGGGTCATATAAAACTTCTACAGCTTCAGCATGTCCAGTCCTTCCTGTTCCAATCTGATTGTAATTAGGATTCTTTGTTTCTCCTCCAGAATATCCAGAATATGCCTCGTGAACACCAGCTACGCTTTCATAAATTGCTTCAACACACCAAAAACATCCACTTGCAAAATAGGCTTTTTTCAACCCTTTTTGTGTTGCTTGTGGTGGTGACCAAAGGGGTTCATTGTGATCAATTGGTTTTGAACCACTGGATATACAAGTTTGGAAAATCAGGAAACTAATCAGGGTGAATACACTTTTCATAAACTCTTTTTATAAATTATTTTTTACTGGCTTTTGCCATCGGATTAAAGGCAATACAAAGATCGATCCAAAAGTTCAAATCTTCATCCAAATAGTATCCGCTTGGTTCGACAAAGATATAACCTTTTATTGGACGTCTGGTAAAATCCATTGGTAAGCAACCTTCTCGAGATGAAACTTTTTGTGCTATTTCTTCACCAATGCGAACCATTAGTAGATCCGTCTCTTTTTTTTGCTGAAATGAATGCCACAACACATTTTATCATTTAGCATAAAACAAAGATCACCCATCATTTTTTTTTGTGGACGGTGCATCTTTGATCACTAAAAACCTGACGTATTCGTTCTGCTAAGTATGTGTCGTATGCCATTCGTTTTACTCGTTGTATTGTTCTTAACGTTATTTAGAAACTCGTGTAGGTCTTGGTTGAAAATCACCAGCACAATTAGGACATATTCTGTTTAACACGGTTTCAACACATTCTTTGCAATAGGTGCATTCATGGGAACAAATCATAGCTTCTGTACTGTCTTGTTTTAAAACTTTTTGGCAGTTTTCGCAATTTTCTTTCATTAACAGCATAATCAATTATTTATATAGTTTACTCCAATAGATAGAAAAGGGAGTTAGTAGTACTGCTGGTCCTAACCAAATAACCAGCGAAGGAACTTCAAAAGGATAGTATTGAGCGTTGACAACAATAAAAGCTGTCAATGAGGCTGTGTATCCGCCCATCATTCTTCCAATATGTACCAGCATCCAGTACTTTTTCTTTTTTGAACGTCCGGCATAATTTTTAAAATCACTTCTTACGTTGTTTAACCCAATCAATCCAAAGGAAACTAAGACTATTCCGAAGTTGGCAGAATTGTAAATCATATAGGACCCCCAACCAACAAAACATATACCACTGAGGAGCATTCCCAAGCTGAGAAACCAATCAGTAAAAGCAGGTTTTTGACCTTTGCCTAATAATCGTAGTCGCATATACCGATCGCCAGTACCAACCAAGTAGATTGTAAAAATTCCAACAATGAGTAAAAAGTTGTTCGGATGAAGAATCGCTAGTATTATTGAAGAAATTCCAGCTGTTACCATAAAGAAAACAAACAATCGACCAATTTGCCGATGTCGTTTACCTCCTTTTTTTTGTAGGATATTGATTGTCCCAGTCAAGAGACCTGACGATCCGGAAATAATATGGATGATGAGTATTATTTGAAAGACTAGTTCCATAGGTGTAGGTTAGAATTATAGGTTAGGTGATTATGGGTAAAGTTTTAATATTATGAAACTACAAAAAAAAATCACTACATACTGACTGAAGTTCTTATTTTGAGATAAAGCAGGTGAAATTTATTCAGTTGTAAAAGAAAGCCATTGCTTGACAAATGCCTTCCAACTGTAATTTTTTTTAGTTTTCTTTAAATTAGCTTTAGCCAATGCTTGTGCTTCAATCGATAAAAGCTCCTCGATCGCTTGTGCTAAACTTACAGCATTCTTTTCACACACCCTTCCAGTTTCATCCGATTGTATAGGGGTTCTAAGGCCCGCTAAATCAGTCACGACTAATGGAGCTTCGTAATGATAGGCTAGGGGAGTAACACCACTCTGAGTTGCTGTTTTGTAGGGTTGAACGACAATGTCCGTAGCACAGAAATAATCTCGAGCTACTTCAAATGAAACAAATTCATTTACAACACGAATACGAGAGTCAAGATCATGCGCTTTTATTTGTTTTCTGTAGGGTTCAATTTTATCATAAAACTCCCCTACGATGACTAATTCTGCTGTAGAGTTCAACAAAGAGTCTTGGGCAAATGCATCAATTAATAGATCCAAGCCTTTGTATTGTCGTACCAAACCAAAAAATAACACCAATGGATTTTCATTTGAAAGCCCTAATTTTTTCCGTGCTTCGGACTTAGAGATTGCTTTGGGTAAATCTTGGTTTATGGGATGAAAACCTTTATTGACTGGAAGGTTTACATCTGCAATTATTTCAGTGTACACAGCTTCAGATAAGGTTGTTATTTGATTTATTTTACTCGAAAAATAATGATTCAAACTCCTGTCCCAGGGTTTGGGTTCATGCGCTTTCCAATTATCGATAAGCGCTATTGTATTAATTTCTGGTTTTAGTTTCTTAGCGATAGTTCCCCATGCTAAAGCCAAGAGAGGTGTCCAATACCGAAAAACTACTCTTTTTGGTTTTAAGGTATTGATTTCTTTTGCAATTGCTGACCACCCAAAAGGGTTGTAAGCATATATTTTTCGATGAATAGGAAAAGGAAACGATTGCTTATTAGCATCGAATTGTGATGTTCCGGGGAATAAAAAATCAGGATACAAGGCAGTAAACGTCCAAATTTCGACCTTGATATTTTGATTAACTAATTCTGTTGCAAATGCGTGATTCGTGTCTGCAATACCTCCACGGTAGGGATAGGCAGGACCAAGGATCAAGCAATCGACCGGCATGTGATTATGTGCTTTGTGGTTGAGATGGCACTGCTGCCATATTCCAATACGTAAATATTAAGCTAAACGCAAAGTAAATGGTCAACCCTATTTGTAAGGTGAAAAGTTCAGCAAAGAGAGGTTGTGCATTTGGAATCCAAAGAAGTAATAACCCAATACAGCCTGTAAATATTTGAAACTTTACAGCCCAAGTATGTAGATCCATTAGCGAAGTAAATCCAAAAATACTAGCAAAAATTATTAAGCCAAATATTAATCGAAATTGTACACTGAGTTCTCCAAAATTTGAAAGAAAGTAAAGTGTCATGATGTTGATAGCAACAAAATGAAACACCCCAATTGCTTTTTGAGTAAATGTATATTCTGGATTATATTTTTCGATGCTATGCACATCTTCTGTTATCGATCGAGGAAAACGTTCTGCAACATCGTTGGGCCTCCATCCAGTTGGCATAAACCATATTCTTAGTTTGTCTACCCATCGTTTGGCATGCCAAGCGTCACAAAAAATAGCCCAGAAGTGTTGAAAATTTATCCAAATAGGATTCCATGTTTGGACAGGCTTTAATACACCATAAACAGGAACTTCATCGTCCAACTCTTCTTGGAAGGTTCCGAACATTCGGTCCCAAACACAAAAAATTGCAGACAGGTTTTTATCAATATAAACGGGGTTGATTGCGTGATGTACTCGATGTTGCGATGGGGTAACCAAAATGTATTCCAACCATCCTAATTTACCAATGTGACGGGTATGATACCAAAATTGTCCAAACAGATGTAGCGGAACTAAAACACTAATGATTGATGCCGGCACGCCCAGAATAGCCGCAGGAATTAAGAATAATGCACCATAACCAAGTAAACCCGAAATGCTTTGTCGAAGGGCGCATGCTAAATTATACTCTTCACTACTGTGATGGATAACGTGTATGTTCCAAAAAACATTAATCTTATGATTCAGTCGGTGATTCCAATAACTAGCAAAATCGATACAAATGAAAGCAATGAAATAGAGGTTTAGAGAATTTTCTAATTCGATTACAGCTAAATAGTCGAGAATAAATGGATACGATATGACGACTAGTACAATACCCAAAGCATCTTTAAGTGTATTGGTCATTCCCGAACTAAGGCTTGCGAGTGTATCCATGAAAGTATAGGTCTGTTTATTTTTAAAATGACCGTATACTATTTCTATAATTATAAAAATAAGAAAACCCGGGATTGCCCATAAAAGTATTGCAGCATACTGTTCCATAAAATAAGTTATACTTTAAAAGTACAAATTAATTTTTTCCTACCAACACCCATTGACCACTAGAGATGAGCGGCTCAGCTTGTTTATACTTTAATTCCTTACTTTCTCCGTTTTGAACATTCTTAATCGTTACACGATCGTTACGTCCAATTTTGGGTAAATCACGAACAACTGTCTCTATGGTTGGTCTGGATCGTTGACCAGCAGCAGCACCAATAGAACGGCTCTTTGCAGCTAATTCTTCGGTGTTTAAAACATCATCCTTGCTGGTCTTTAGCTTTTCTTTTCGGTTTGGTCTTTTGGCTTCCTGAATTCCAGAATTACTATTGGTTGGAATAGAACCTTTTAGTAAAAAGGAAAGAACTTCTTTATTCAAACGACCCATCATTCCTCTGAACAATTCAAAGGCCTCAAATTTATAAATCAGTAAGGGGTCTTTTTGTTCGTGTACTGCAAGTTGAACAGACTGCTTGAGTTCATCCATTTTACGCAAATGATTTTTCCAGGTTTCGTCTATCAAAGCCAAGGTAATGTTGCGTTCAAAATCTTCGATCAGATTTTTACCTTTTGTATTGTAAGCAGTTTCTAAGTGCGTTACAACATTCAAAGTTTTAGTTCCATCGGTAAAAGGAACTACAATTTTCTCGTACTTATTATTTGGATTTTCGAACACTTGCTTAATTACTGGAAAGGTAAGTGTAGCGTTGATTTCTGTTTTTTGTTGATAGTATTGATGAACAGTTTCGTACAACTTATCTGTTAATTCTCTCTCGGTCATTGAAGAAAATTCATCCTCTAAGACGGGAGCTGTAATAGAAAAGTTACTGATAATTTCAAACTCAAAGTTTTTAAAATCATCGGACTGCTTGTTGTTAATAGCAATTTCTTCACAAACTTCGAAGAGCATGTTGGCGATATCAACTTTCAAACGATCTCCGCGAAGAGCATGTTTTCTACGTTTGTAGATAACCTCTCGTTGTGCATTCATTACATCATCGTATTCCAAGAGGCGTTTACGAATCCCAAAGTTGTTTTCTTCAACTTTCTTTTGGGCGCGCTCTATAGATTTTGTCATCATAGAATGCTGAATAACTTCACCTTCTTCAAGACCCATTCTATCCATTACTTTGGCTACACGATCAGATCCAAATAGACGCATTAGGTTGTCTTCAAGCGAAACAAAGAATTGAGAACTTCCCGGATCTCCTTGTCTTCCAGAACGCCCGCGCAACTGTCTGTCTACACGTCTAGAATCGTGTCGTTCAGTACCTACAATTGCAAGTCCTCCCGATGCTTTTACTTCATCCGACAGTTTGATATCCGTTCCACGACCCGCCATATTGGTTGCAATAGTAACGATCCCTGGGTTTCCTGCTTCTGCTACAATATCAGCTTCTTTCTTGTGTAGTTTAGCATTAAGTACATTGTGTTTCACCTTTCTTAGGTGTAACATTTTACTCAGTAATTCAGAAATTTCAACCGATGTAGTTCCGATTAAAACAGGTCTTCCAGCTTCAGAAAGTTTTGTTACCTCTTCAATTACAGCGTTGTATTTTTCTCTCTTAGTTTTGTAAATAAGGTCATCTTCATCTTTTCGGGCAATGGGTCTGTTGGTTGGAATTTCAACCACGTCAAGTTTGTATATTTCCCAGAATTCACCCGCTTCAGTTACCGCAGTTCCAGTCATTCCAGAAAGCTTGTGGTACATTCTGAAATAATTTTGAAGTGTTACTGTTGCAAAAGTCTGAGTAGCAGCTTCAATCTTAACATCTTCTTTTGCTTCAATAGCTTGGTGTAAACCATCGGAATATCGTCTTCCGTCCATAATACGACCCGTCTGTTCATCGACGATCATAACTTTATTTTCCATCACAACATACTCAGTATCTTTTTCAAAAAGAGTATAAGCTTTGAAAAGCTGTGTCATTGTATGAATACGTTCACTTTTAATTCCAAAATCTTTAAAAAGAACTTCTTTTTGAGCAGCTTCTTCTTCAGAACTTAATCCTGATTTTTCGATTTTAGCAATCTCCATTCCGATGTCTGGAAGAACGAAGAAATTATCCTCTTGAACGCTTGTAGAAAGGTATTCGACTCCTTTTTCTGTGAGGTCGACTTGGTTGTTTTTTTCGTCAATAACAAAATAGAGATCAGCATCGATGATGTGCATTTCTCTATTGTTGTCTTGCATATAGGTGTTTTCTGTTTTTTGAAGTAATTGTTTAATTCCCTCTTCACTCAGAAACTTAATTAATGCTTTGTTTTTTGGTAAACCTCTATAGGCTCTTAGTAAAAGTATGGCACCCTCTGTTGTGTCTCCTGCTGTTATTTTCTTTTTAGCTTCAACTAATACAGAAGCAAGCAAGGTTTTTTGTTTTGTAAATAAATCTGCAACCTTAGGACGTAATTGATCAAACTCGTGCCGATCGCCTTGTGGTACTGGCCCAGAAATGATCAGTGGAGTTCTGGCGTCATCCACTAAAACTGAATCTACTTCATCTACGATAGCATAATGATGCTTTCGTTGAACCAAATCTTCGGGTGTGTGCGACATATTATCACGCAGATAATCAAATCCAAATTCATTATTGGTTCCGTACGTAATATCGGCGAGGTAGGCAGTTCTTCTTTCGGCACTGTTAGAGGGATGATGATCGATACAGTCAATTGTCAATCCATGAAACTCAAATAAAGGTGCCATCCATGCGCTATCTCGTTTGGCTAGATAGTCGTTAACAGTCACAAGGTGTACTCCTTTTCCAGTTAGGGCATTTAAGTAAACAGGAAGGGTAGCTACTAGTGTTTTTCCTTCTCCAGTTTGCATTTCTGCAATCTTCCCTTGGTGTAATGTGATTCCTCCAATCAATTGAACATCGTAGTGAATCATGTCCCAAGTGATGGGTTTTCCAGCTGCATCCCAGCTATTCGCCCAGATTGCATCGTCACCTTCAAGAACGACGTAACCTTTGTCTTGTGCAAACTCACGGTCACGAGGAGAAGCTTTTACACGTAATTGGGTGTTGTGAACAAAACGTCTTGCGGTTTCCTTGACAACTGCAAATGCTTCGGGAAGAATTTCATCCAAACAAGTTTCAGTCACTACCAATGCTTCGGCTTCTAAGGCGTCAATTTGATTGTAAATATCTTCCCGTTGGTCGATATCTGCTAGACCTTCGAGTTGTGTGTTTAATTCACTGATTTGTTGATCTATAGATTTGCGTGTTTCTGTAATTTTGGCTTTGAAAACAGCTGTTTTCTCACGCAATTCATCATTCGAAATACCTTCGAATTCAAGTTGATGTTTATTGATTTGATCCACTAAATGTTGGATCGCACGGATATCTTTTTTCGACTTATCGCCGACGAAGGTTTTTAATATTGTATTTAAAATACTCATAGGGACTCTAAATTAAGCAATCAAATTTAAGTAAAAAAAAAGCCTCCGAAGAGACTTTATGTGGATAGTTATTTAGTATTCGTCTTCATTCCAGAGATAATCTTCATCTGAAGGGAAATCAGGCCAGATCTCTTCAATTGATTCATAGACATCTCCTTCGTCTTCCATAGATTGTAAATTTTCTACAACTTCTAATGGTGCTCCAGTTCGAATTGAAAAATCAATTAATTCGTCTTTTGATGCAGGCCAGGGTGCATCACTGAGGTAGGAAGCTAGTTCTAATGTCCAATACATGAATTTATTTTTTGCAAAAATAAATTTTTATACCATACCGACAAGCAAAATCTATTTTTTTTGTCGTGGTGTCCACTTTATTTCTTCAATTTCATATTCAAAAGCGAATTTTCGAGCCAAAGTGAATAAATAATCCGAAAGTCGATTGATGTAATAAACTATAACGGGATTGGTTTCAGTTAATGTATTCAGTTCTGTGATAAAACGCTCAGCTCTTCTGCAAACACATCGGGCTAAATGAGCATTAGAAACACTTATATGGCCTCCTGGAATTACAAAATTCTTTAGTGGGGGCAACTCTTCTGTCATGCGATCGATCCAGTTTTCTAGTAGTGATACTGCATCTTCATTGATGGTATCGATTCCAATTGCTGACGAATCTTCACCGTCATTGGCTAATTCTGAACCAATATACAGGAGGTCGTGTTGAATTTTGATCAGTTCCTCCGTTTGCACTGGGTTGATTTTTTGACTTCGGATAAGTCCAATCCAACTGTTCAATTCATCAATTGTGCCATAGGCTTTGATGCGAACATGGTGCTTGGGTACTCGTTGCCCAGAAAATAATCCTGTTGTACCGTTATCTCCTGTTTTTGTATATACCTTAATTTTCTTCATTGGTCTTTTCCTTTTTTCTTAAATCATAACGTCTGCGAAAGCTCATCTTTTTCCCTTTCTTTTTCTTAAAAAGAAATTTTCTTACAATAAGATAACCGATTATCAGACCAATAAGTTTTAAGATACTATCATTCATCTTTGCAAAATTACTCGATTTAAAAGAGTTAATTTAAAAAACCTTCAGAAAAAATGTTTCTGCTGTTTGTTGTGGTCTATGGATTATAATGCCATAAAAATACAGATCTAAAAGCACATATCCAGAAGAGTCTCTAAAAGCAGCCCATGCATCTCGTTGTAGTTGGAGGTTATCTATTAAAGTTATGTGGGGCTCATCTTCAATAGTAAGCTCTTTAATCCATTGAGCCAAAGTTTTACTTTTGGTGTGTATGACTTTGGGCGGATCGATTTGAAAATCGACAGCTGCTTTTTTTGCAAAAAGGTGAAGCTGTTGTAAAATTGCAATCGCAACTAAATTATGTTTTTTGGATTTCCAGGGTTTAAATTTTTTACTCTTCCAAGCCTTGTTGTAAAAACAAAAACACACCATGGCAAAGAGAAAAGGCGAATGAACTCCATGCTGATTCGTTGCATTGAGCTTGAAAAATAAAAACTTAAAATAGTGCTGAATCATGACTTTTTTCGAAATACTCTGCCTAAAGAAAGTATAAGTAATATAACGAAGCTATACTTTGAGAAACGAGCGATATAATCTCCGTGTTTAGAATAGAATGTCAATTCGCTATTAAGCCCTACTGAGCCTTTTAATGCGCCTTGTTCTTCATAGCCTAAAGAAGTACTCATGCGTCCTTGTGCATCGATAAACGCGCTTATACCCGTGTTAGCACTCCTTGCAATAGCACGTCTGTTTTCAATTGCACGCAGTCGGGCGTAACTTAGTAATTGTTTATGACCTTGCGTATTGCCCCACCAAGCATCGTTTGTTAAAATACTCAAGAATTGAGCTCCATTCCGAACGTACTCTGTTACAAATTCTCCATATATAGATTCATAACATATAATGGGTGCTATTTTTGAACCTTCAGTTGAATGAGTAAAAACAGTTCGATTTTTTTGTGTAGCTCTACTAGAAACTGTTCCTCCTAAATCCAACATGAATTCTCCTAGTAGGGGTTTGAAAAAACTTTTGTAAGGCATGTTTTCCACTCCAACAACAAGCTTGGATTTGTGATAAATATTCCCTTTTTGGGAGGGTGCAATTTGAATTGCAGAATTATAAAAGTCTGCCCAAAAATTCTCGCGAATTTTATTTGCAGTTGGCGTAGGTGCGTTTTTAGCTCTGTGAATTTTATAGAATTGAGTTCCAGCAATCAGATTGAGCTGCTTATGGGGTAATAAAAATTCTTTGAGTGATCTGTTGAATTCAGAATTTTCGAAGGTGTCAATATCAAATCCACTTCCTTCTGTAAAGTACGTTTCTGGCGTTATAAGATAAGAAGTGTTTGTCGTAAGGTGTTCATTAGAAAGATCAATTAATAAGCTTTTAAAATCCTCGTTGGTTTGTGCATATTTTTGCTCATACGGATCTATGTTGGGTTGAATGACAACAACTTCTGTAAACGATTTTGGCTCCTCATAATTCATGAATATGATCAATGAGCTCACTATCGGTAAAGCAATTCCGAGTAAACCGGGAATGCTTTTTTTGATCAAAATGCTGTAGGATCTATGGTTTTTAAATGCTTGATATTGATGCAGAAAGAAGAAGTTGATTGCCAATACCCATAGCGAACCACCAAAAACACCGGTATACTCATACCACTGAATCCAGTAAATATATTCCGAAAAGGCATTTCCGAGGTTGAGCCACGGCCAAGAAAAATCCCAAAATAGATGAAACTTTTCAAACGATATCCATGCAGTTATCAAAAACACAGAGGCTAAAAATTGTAGCTTAAATCTTTTTAATGACCAATGATATAGCGTAATCAGAATTGCATAAAAACTACTGTTGCATAGAATTGCAAACGCAGCTCCAAAAACAGAAGAGTTGTAGATCCACCAGGTTGTCCAAATATTCCAGATAAGAAATGCAGCATAAGAGTATACAAAAACTGTTCTATTTTTGTTTTTTAAAGATGAATTTCGAACTTGCTGAACAAAGTCGAGTAGGGGAACCAAAGCAATAAACAAGAGTAATGGTGAACCATAAGTTGGCCACCCTAAACTTAAAAAAATCCCTGTAAGAAGAATCAGGATAACGTTTTGCTTCACATTATAAATTTGTCGAAAGTTAATTTTTAGTTTTTAATTGAGAATCTCTTTATTCATTTTTTTTGATTCAAAAACTATGGCTTCATAATATTTTATCATAAAATTATGCTTTAAGGAAGTCTTAATCTTAGTTTAATCTATTATTTTCGTGCAAATAAAATTTGATCATGATTAGAAAAAGCATTCCACATATCTTCACATTACTCAACTTATTTTGTGGCTGTGTTGCGGTTTTTTTAGCCTTTTCTCATTTTTTTCATGCGGCTTTATTAGCAGTAATGTTGGGTATTTTTTTTGATTTTTTTGATGGATTTTTTGCACGACTTCTAAATGTTGAAAGTGCTTTAGGAGTTCAATTAGATTCCTTGGCCGATATGATAACCAGTGGTTTTGTCCCCGGAGTTGTGATGTATCAATTGTTTGTTATTTCTGGAGCAAAGAGTGTCGATTTCTCTTACCAATACGAAAACTTCACTTTGGTTTTTACACTTGTTCCACTGGCATTAGTTGGTTTTTTAATCCCGTTAGGTGCAGCTTTTAGGTTGGCAAGGTTCAATCTAATAATCGAAAAGGTGTCTTTTTTTAGAGGTGTTCCAACACCAGCAATAGCACTTTTTATAGTTGCTTTACCACTGTTTATTCAGCACCCTTTGCTTATGAGTATAAAAGGGTTTATCCTAACACCAATAGCTCTAAGTATCATTATTGTTTTGTCAGTTTTCTTTATGAATATCCATTGGAAGATGATCGCATTGAAGGGCTTTAATCGATCCAATCCTTGGGGCATCATTTTCCCAGTGATTTTACTACTTATATCGATAGTGCTGTTTTACATTTTAGGACTTGCAGCGTTGATAATTATTATAATTACCTACATCGTGCTTAGTCTTTTGAAAAATGTATTCGGCGTTTAAAATTCTAACTTTGTTTTTCTCAGCTCAAAATTCTGTCCTAAGTATACTTTTCGAACCATAGGATCTGCAGCCAACTCTTCAGGAATTCCAGCTTTCAAAATTCCACCTTCAAACATCAAATAGGTTTTGTCTGTAATCGCTAGGGTTTCTTGCACATTATGATCGGTGATAAGAATACCAATGTTTTTATTTTTGAGGTGTGCAATTATGCGTTGAATGTCTTCAACTGCTACAGGGTCTACTCCTGCAAAGGGTTCATCAAGTAGAACAAACTTTGGGTCAGTAGCAAGAGCTCTAGCAATTTCGGTTCGTCTACGTTCTCCACCCGATAATAAATCGCCTCTATTTTTTCGGATATGATTTAAACCAAACTCTTCAAGAAGAGATTCCATTTTTTCTTTCTGTTGTTTTTTAGACAAAGATGTTAATTGTAGCACACTGAGAATATTATCTTCAACACTTAGTTTTCTAAATACGGAAGCTTCTTGAGCTAAATAACCAATCCCGTTTTGTGCTCTTTGATACATCGGGTAGTTGGTTATTTCTGTATTGTCTAGATAAATAGAACCGCCATTGGGCTTCACTAAACCAACAATCATATAAAAAGAGGTTGTTTTACCAGCTCCATTTGGGCCTAATAATCCAACTATTTCTCCTTGATTAACCTCAATGGAAATGCCTTTCACAACTTCACGTCCTTTGTAGGACTTGACTATATTAACCGCTCTTAATTGCATATTATTTTTTTTGATCCAAGGCTTCCCAATATTCAAATGCTCTTCTAAGGTGTGGAATAACAATGGTTCCTCCGACTAAAGTAGCGATTTCTAAACTTTCAATAACGGCAGCTTTGGGTATATTTTCTTTATGACATTCTTCTAAGTGATATTGAATGCAATCATCACATCGAAGTACAGTTGAAGCTACTAGACCTAGCAATTCTTTTGTTTTGTGATCTAGGACTCCTGCCTGATAGGCATTGGAGTCAAGGTTGAAAATCCGCTTAATTAGCTTGGAGTTTTCTCCTAAAATCTTATCATTCATTCTTGAACGATATGCATTAAATTCATCTACAATATCAGACATTTTTAAGTTCTTTTTGTTGGCGTTTGTATACAACCTTGGAGATAAAAATACTCACCTCATACAAGATCAAAATGGGTATTGTGACAATAACTTGACTGGCAATATCCGGTGGTGTAATTACGGCTGATAAAATTAAAACAATTACTATCGCAA
>JABAZL010000119.1 GCA_018608425.1 Flavobacteriaceae bacterium | reverse complement strand
AGTGGGATGATGAGGGGAATTTGATTAGTTAAATCTATAAGTTACTGTTTTATAGCACTCCACAAGTAATTTAAAAAGAAAAACAGAATCTGACACAGAAAACTGTTCTGGTTTAACGAAATTTACACTCAAATTATACATTATGATGACTCCTTTTATAGCCGAATTTATGGGAACTGCAATCCTTCTCCTTTTAGGAGCTGGTGTAGTTGCCAATGTCAATTTAAAGAACACCATAGCCGAAGGGCAAACTTCTTGGGTGCTCATTACTTCTGCGTGGGGGTTTGCAGTTTTTGTAGGTGCGTATGCTACAGGTCAATTCAGTGGAGCACATCTAAATCCAGCTGTAACAGTTGGATTGGCAGTAATTGGAAAGTTTTCATGGAGTTTAGTTCCCACCTATATTTTTGCTCAACTGTTGGGTGCAATGTTCGGAAGCTGGGTGTCTTATATTCTTTATATCGATCATTATCGGGCTACTACAGACGAAGATGCAGTACGAAGTACGTTTTGTACTGGGCCAGCAATACGGAACTACAAAAACAATTTTTTTAGTGAATTTTTAGGCACTTTTATGCTTGTGTTTGGAATCTTTTTTATTGTTTCTCCTAACATTGAAATTGAAGGTATACAGATGCAAAACTTTGGTATCGGTTCATTAGATGCGCTGCCTGTTGCAATTTTGGTATGGGTTATCGGAATGAGCTTGGGAGGAACTACTGGCTATGCAATTAATCCAACACGAGATTTTGGACCTCGCTTAGTCTACCAAATGCTTCCTAGAAAGAACAAAAATGCAGATTGGTCTTACGCTTGGATACCTGTAATTGCACCCTTAACAGGAGCAGTTGCTGCAGGCTTGCTTTACAATGTTCTTATCGGATAAACAAAACGCTTACTTGGCAACGTTTACGGCTCTAGTTTCACGAATCACAGTAACCTTTACTTGACCAGGATACGTCATATCCGTTTGTATTTTTTGTGAGATTTGGAATGATAATTCAGCCGCATTGTTGTCCGAAACTTTTTCGCTTTCAACAATTACACGTAACTCTCTTCCTGCTTGAATAGCATAGGCTTTACTAACTCCACTAAAATCTAGTGCAATAGTTTCTAAATCCTTGAGTCGTTGGATGTAACTATCCAATACCTGACGACGAGCGCCTGGTCGTGCTCCAGAAATTGCATCACAGACCTGAACTATAGGAGATAACAAAGAAGTCATTTCTACCTCGTCATGATGCGCTCCAATTGCATTACATACATCTGGTTTTTCGCCATACTTTTCTGCCCATTGCATTCCCAAGATAGCATGCGGTAGTTCAGATTCTTCTTCAGGAACTTTACCAATATCGTGGAGAAGACCCGCTCGTTTGGCGAGTTTTGGATTCAATCCCAATTCAGATGCCATAACACCACAAAGTTTAGCCACTTCACGGGAATGTTGTAGAAGGTTCTGACCGTAAGAAGAACGATACTTCATTCTTCCAATAATTTTTATTAATGCGGGATTCAACCCATGAATTCCTAAATCAACTACGGTACGTTTTCCAACCTCAGCAATTTCGTTTTCAATTTGCTTGGTTGTTTTAAGCACTACTTCTTCAATACGAGCTGGATGGATTCGTCCATCGGTAACCAAACGGTGTAATGATAAACGAGCAATCTCACGTCTTACAGGATCAAAACAGGACAAAATGATCGCTTCTGGTGTATCATCAACAATAATCTCTACCCCTGTTGCTGCTTCAATGGCTCGGATATTTCTACCCTCTCTTCCAATGATTCTACCCTTCACATCATCTGATTCTAGATTAAAAACAGAAACACAATTCTCGACTGCCTCTTCTGTTCCGATACGCTGAATGGTACTGATGATGATTTTTTTAGCCTCTTGTTCAGCAGATAACTTTGCTTCTTCAATGGAATGTTGAATGAAAGACATCGCATCAGTTCTTGCTTTGTCTTCTAAAGAGGTAATTAATTCTTGCTTAGCGTCCTCTGCAGTTAACCCGGATATTTCCTCTAATTTTGATTGATATGTTTTTTCTGCCGCGTCTAAGGTTTGACTTTTACGATCTAGTTTTTGGATGCGTTGGTCTAAATTAGAAGTCTTTTGCTCAAAACTGTGATTCAGATCTTTATTACGTTGTAATTCTTTATTAAGGGTTTTCTCTTTATCTCGAGCACGGTTTTCAACCTCAACAAGTTTATTCTCCCGTTGAAGAATTACTTTTTCATGATCGGTTTTAAGTTCAATAAAACGCTCTTTTGCTTGCAGCATTTTTTCTTTCTTAATTCGATCCGACTCTTGATGCGATTTTTTAATGATGCGTCGGGCTTGTTGCTCGCTCTTTTTAATGATCGAAAGAGAATTTCTCTTTTGAAAAATCTGCATGATAATCAAACCAAAAATAAGTCCTCCGACTCCGGCTACAATAAGGTATATGGTAGTTGTCATAATTTTATTTATTTATAAAAAAAGCCTGTACTAGCTTAGAGGTCTGTATAAACTCCGTAAA
>JABAZL010000179.1 GCA_018608425.1 Flavobacteriaceae bacterium | reverse complement strand
TTTCTCGGTTAATCAATGCAATTCGATTGGCAGCAAAGGTTGTCAATCATAAAGTAAACCAGGCTGGTTTGGTAGATTTAATTGGTGGAGATGGTTCTCAAAATTCCTCTGGAGAATCACAACAAAAATTAGATGTTTTTGCAAATGAAACTTTTATTAATGCTTTAACAAATCGAGAAATCATTTGTGGCATAGCCTCGGAGGAAGAAGACGATTTCATAGCCATCACCCATGCGGATAAAAAAAACCAAAACAAATACATCGTTCTAATTGATCCCTTAGATGGCTCAAGTAACATCGATGTAAACGTATCCATTGGCACGATTTTTTCAATCTATCGAAGAAAAACAGCAGCTGGCACTCCTGTTATTCTTGATGATTTTTTGCAAAAAGGATCTGAACAGGTTGCTGCAGGTTATATTGTATATGGCACCTCGACGATGTTGGTTTATACAACTGGTCATGGTGTCAATGGATTTACATTAAATCCCACTCTAGGCACTTTTTATTTATCGCATCCAAACATGTTATTTCCGGCTACCGGATCAATATATTCAATCAATGAAGGAAATTATAATTATTTCTCTCCGGGAATCAAAAAATACATTAAGTATTGTCAAGAGAAAAAAGAGAACCGCCCCTATACAGCACGATATATTGGTTCCTTAGCATCTGACTTTCATCGCAATTTAATAAAAGGAGGTATTTATTTATACCCTAGAAGTAGTCAACACGAATCTGGAAAACTCCGTTT
Source organism: Flavobacteriaceae bacterium (assembly GCA_018608425.1). GTDB lineage: Bacteria > Bacteroidota > Bacteroidia > Flavobacteriales > Flavobacteriaceae > Arcticimaribacter. The sequence continues at coordinate 1,797 of JABAZL010000179.1, read as the reverse complement.
ATTGTACGAATGCAATCCAATGGCATTTTTGGCTGAGCAAGCAGGAGGAACTGCATCAGATGGTAAAAATAGGATTCTTGATCTCAAACCCACAGCATTACATCAGCGTGTACCATTTATTTGTGGTAGTCCCAAAATGGTAGCAACAGCAATGCAATTTGAAGCAGCAGAAAGTTAGTTGAAAACTGTAACTAATACGCGTATCGTTGGGGCCCTCCTCTACGAATTTCCTCGCTTGCATATCCCTCAAATTTCTTGAAATTTTCTCGAAAAGCATTCGATAATTTGAATGCCGTTTTATAGTATTTATCATCATCATTCCAAGTCGAACGCGGGCTCAGAATTTTAGTAGGAACACCCGGACATTGGCGGGGTTGGGCTACTCCAAAAACAGAATGTATGTGGTAATCGTCGTAGTTATAACTCCCTAAGGAGCCGTCTAAGGCTGCATTGATCATTGCTCGAGTATACTTCAACTTCATTCGAGTTCCAACACCATAGGAGCCACCGGTCCACCCTGTGTTGACTAACCAAACATTTACTTCAGCTGCCTTCATCTTTTCAATAAGTAATTCTGCATAAACAGAAGGATGCAGCGGCATAAAAGGAGCTCCAAAGCAAGCAGAAAAAGAAGGGGTGGGTTCTACTACCCCAGCTTCTGTACCTGCAACTTTTGCAGTATATCCAGAAATGAAGTGATAGGCTGCTTGATTGGCGGTTAATTTAGATATTGGAGGTAGTACACCAAAGGCGTCAGCGGTTAAGAAAAATATATTCTTTGGGTTAGATGCAACTGAAGGAATTTTGATGTTTTCAATATGATTGATCGGGTAACTCACTCGGGTGTTCTGGGTAATGGAATCGTCTTTATATTCAACATTTCCATTTTCATCTACAATAACGTTTTCTAAGAGAGCCCCTTTTTTAATTGCACTGAATATTTCTGGTTCGTCTTCTCCACTCAGATTAATTACTTTGGCATAGCATCCGCCTTCAAAATTGAAGATAGAATTCAAACTGTCCCATCCATGTTCATCATCACCAATCAGTTTGCGTTTGGGATCTGTCGACAAAGTTGTTTTACCAGTTCCAGACAAGCCAAAGAAAATTGCAGTTTCTCCGTTATTATCTACGTTAGCAGAACAGTGCATCGGTAGGGTGTTTTTATACACTGGAAGAATAAAGTTTAAGGCAGAAAAAATGCCTTTCTTAATTTTCCCGTGTAACCAGTCCCTACAATGAGAGCAATTTTTTTAGTGAAATTTAGGATTGAAAAATTATGTTGACGGGTTGCATCTCGATCAGGATCTGCCATAAACCCTGGCGCATTAATCACCGTCCATTCTGGGTCGAAACCCTCGAGTTCATCTTCACTTGGGCGAATAAACATATTGAATGCAAACATATTGGACCAAGGATATTCATTTACAACTCGTAAACGCATTTGATGTGCCGTTTCAGAACAGGCAAAACAGTCACGAACATAAAGATCTTTTTCCTCTAAATACGAAATAACGCGATCGTATAAACGATCAAAATCTTGCGTTGCAAATGGTATGTTAACCTCTCCCCACCAAACCTTATCATCCGTTATTGCATCTTTAACAATAAATCGATCCATGGGAGATCGTCCCGTAAATTCACCCGTATTAACGGCTAAAGCCTCTGAAGAAGTTTCTATTCCTTGGTTGGATTGAAGAGTGATTTTATGTAATTCATCAGCCGATAGTTGATATAAAATAGAACTGTTATTGATCCCTAAAGAGGACAAAGAAGGAGGGAATGTTTTATTTTTAG
>JABAZL010000014.1 GCA_018608425.1 Flavobacteriaceae bacterium | reverse complement strand
ATTCCATGCTTCCGCTCGATTTTAAATCCGGTTTTGTGTTTTCAAAACACAAAGAAAAGGTGCAAACCCCATTCGAACGCTTATTCGAAATATTCAAAGAACTCATAACCCACACCTCGGGAGATTTTGACGAAGCCATTGATTGGCTTCGAGAATTGGATGTTGAATACAAGCTGACCGATGAAGATTATACCATCGATGATTTCATAGAAGATTTATTGAAAAAATCTTTTGTACAGCCTAAAACTGGAACTGGCGGAAAAGGAGATGGAATGCAGCTTACCGCTAAAACAGAAAAATTATTACGAGAGCACGCATTAAAACAGATTTTTGGAAAATTAAAACGTTCGGGATCTGGAGATCATAAAACTAAAAAACAAGGGCAAGGAGAAGATGGATCTGGCGAATTGAAAGCTTACCAATTCGGAGATGGCCTAGAGAAAATCGATGTTACTCAAAGCATCAAAAACGCTCAAATACGTTCGGTTGGAGAAGATTTTAGCCTACAACACGAAGACCTAGTCGTTGAAGATTCAATGCATAAAACTCAAATGAGTACTGTTTTGATGATCGACATCAGTCACAGTATGATTCTTTATGGTGAGGATCGTATTACACCAGCAAAAAAAGTTGCGATGGCTTTAGCCGAACTCATTACAACTCGTTACCCAAAAGACACCCTCGATATTTTAGTCTTTGGGAATGATGCAACCCCCATTGCACTCAAAGATATTCCGTATCTCGAAGTTGGACCCTATCACACCAATACGGTTGCTGGTCTTGAATTGGCTATGGATCTTTTGAGAAGAAAGAAAAACACCAACAAGCAAATCTTTATGATTACTGACGGGAAACCGAGTTGTCTTAAAATGCCCGATGGCACCTATTACAAAAACAGTGCAGGACTTGATGAAATGATTGTAGAAAAATGCTATAATATGGCACGTCAAGCAAAAAAACTGCACATCCCGATTACCACCTTTATGATTGCTCAAGATCAATATCTCAAACAATTTGTTCGCGAATTCACGGAGGCCAATCAAGGGAAAGCCTTCTTTACTGGTCTAAAAGGTTTGGGTGAAATGATCTTTGAAGATTACGAAAAAAACAGAAAAAAACGCTTAGGATAACATTCCGTTTCAACTATACATTACTATGAAGAGAGAACTTGCTACTACCCTTGGGGAATTAAAAAAAACTGATTACACTTCTAGAACCATCCAACTTGAACTTGCAGAAAACTTAAAAGCGTGTTTACGCTCTGGGAAAACAACGTTTGAAGGGTTAATTGGTTATGAAAACACCGTGATTCCTGATGTAGAACGTGCTATTCTTTCTGGTCATAACATCAACTTACTTGGACTAAGAGGACAGGCAAAAACTCGTTTAGCGCGACAAATGACTGAACTACTAGATGAATGGATTCCGGTGGTGACTGGATCTGAAATCAATGACGATCCCTTGGATCCAATAAGCCTTGAAGCAAAAAGAATTATAGCGGAACATGGCGACAAAACGCCGATTGAATGGTTACACCGTTCGGATCGTTTTTTCGAAAAACTAGCAACTCCCGATGTAACCGTTGCCGATCTTATTGGTGATGTAGATCCTATAAAAGCATCCAACCTTAAACTTTCATACGCCGATGAGCGGGTTATTCATTTTGGAATGATTCCAAGAGCACACCGTTGTATTTTTGTGTTGAATGAACTCCCCGATTTACAAGCTCGTATTCAGGTTGCTTTATTTTCTATTTTACAAGAAAAAGAAATTCAGATTCGAGGATTCAAGCTTCGACTTCCAATTGCTGCGCAGTTGGTTTTCACAGCAAACCCAGAAGACTATACCAATAGAGGGAGTATTGTTACGCCTCTAAAAGATAGAATTGGATCTCAAATACTTACGCATTATCCTCACAATCGAGATATTGCTAAGGCAATTACAAAACAAGAAGCTGTTCTTACTGAAGAACAAGCAGCACAAATTCATGTGCCAGAGCTCGCACGTGATATCCTTGAACAAATCGGCTTTGAAGCTCGAAAAAGTGAATTTGTAGATTCTAAAAGCGGGGTGAGTGCACGAATGAGTATAACTGCTTTCGAGAATTTGATCAGTACTGCTGAACGCAGAGCATTTATAAATGATGATGCTACTACCTCCATTAGAATGTCTGACTTTATGGGAATAATTCCAGCGATCAATGGTAAAATCGAGTTGGTATACGAAGGTGAACAAGAAGGGGCTGAGCAAATTTCCTACCACTTAATTTCGGAATCAATCAAGACACTTTTTACTGATTATTTCCCGAAAATAGAAAAGCTTCAGAAAGATGATGAAGTTGGGCCTTATGATACCATTTTAGAGTGGTTCTTTAAAGACAATGAACTCTTTTTAGAAGACGTGCTCCCAGATCGTTCGTACCAAGATTCATTGACCTTAATTCCTGGAATTAAAGAAGTTTTGGATACTCATTTAGAAACCTGCGATGAAAAAGATCGTTACTTTATGATGGAGTTTTTACTTTGGGGATTGGAGTCCAATAAAAAACTAAA
>JABAZL010000153.1 GCA_018608425.1 Flavobacteriaceae bacterium | reverse complement strand
GTGGTATGGGTGCCTTTTCGTTTTTACTTAGATCAAAAAGTTCTGCATTGTGGGTATAATTTGTTTACTTTGTTTTGGAATGGAAATACTTGGCTGATTACTCAGGTTTCGGATACAGGAACTATGAATTGTACAGTCGATCATTAGTGTTTTTATTCACTAATAAACAGATTAAGAAACACGTCGTAATATGATTAAAATCATCGCTTTAGGTGGAAGTAATAGTAAGGATTCGATTAATAAAAAACTAGCTGTTTACGCAGCAAATCAAATTGCAAATGCAGAGGTTACTGTGGTTGATTTAAACGAATTGGATTTGCCTATGTTTGGAATGGATGAAGAAACTGCAAATGGGATCCCAGATAATGCTCACAAACTCAACCGCCTTATTGCAGCGACAGATGGCTTGGTTATTTCCTTAGCAGAGCACAACGGCTGTTATTCTGTAGCTTTTAAGAATGCTTATGACTGGTTGTCCAGAATAGATGGGAAAGTTTGGCAAAACAAGCCCATGTTGCTCATGGGAACTTCACCAGGTGCTCGCGGTGCGCAAACGGTACTTAGTATTGCTTTGGCAGGTTTTCCTCGCTTAGGTGGTAACATTGTAGCTGACTTTTCATTTCCATCGTTTGATGATAATTTTTCTGATCAAGAAGGTATTGTTAACCCTGAATTAAAAGACGTATTTGATTCTAGAGTTGTATTGTTTGCGAATTCTCTTAAATAAAAGCAGCACCGATTGTTCCTAATTGCTGCTAATATGCAAAACATGTATCCTTTAATTATAATTAACATTATGTAAAATAGATAATTTAAAACAAATCCAACCTCCACTATACTGAGAATATTTATATTTGAATTATAAAAAAACTTCTACCATGAAAATTGTTACAAAAATTGCCCTCGCTCTACTTGCTGTAGTAATCATAATAGCTTCATATTTAGTATATGGAACCTTTATTAATCCCAAAAGCCCACGGGATACCGTAACACTTGTTCAAGAAGATTTAACACTTGAAGTTGATTACAGTAAACCATTCAAGAAAGATCGTTTAATATTCGGGAATGCTGCTGACGGTGCCTTAGTACCTTATGGTACATACTGGCGTTTAGGCGCAAATTTCGCTACAACCTTCGAAACCAATAAAGAAATTAGTTTTGCTGGCCGTTCACTGGCAGCAGGGAAATATCGCGTATATGCTGTTCCTGAAGATGATCATTGGGTAATTTCTCTTAATTCTGAGTTTGGAAGTTTTGGTTATACCGAACCAGACTACGAAAAAGACATCATGAGTGTGAACATCGCATCGGCACAACTGATGACTGCTGTTGAGCAATTTACTATTGACTTTGTTGAAGGTGATGATAGCCTTTCGCTTCGTTTTCGTTGGGATACTACATCAGTTTCTTTACCCATTAATTAATGCGATTTTCTTTTAAAAATTTAATCAAAGCCCTTTTGTTTGTTGCAGTTTTGGGCAGTGCTACCTACTATGCAATCGGTAAGATTCAATATAAGAATCAATTGATGGATATGGAAGAATACAGTCCAAAATCTACATTGGTAGTTCCATCAAACGAGCTTAAACGTTCCAAATTTCCTTTTGTAGACGTGCACAATCACCAGTTTGATATGCCGGTTAAAGACCTTTCAAAGCTAACCGCCGAGATGGATGGATTGAACATGGCCTTTATGGTCAACCTGAGTGGCTTTCGTGGTGTGTACTTGACAAAATGCCTAGAAAACGTAAAAGAGAACGCTCCTACCCGCTTTGGTTTGTTTGTCAATCTCGATTGGGAGCAAATTGATGCTCCGGATTTTCTGGAAAATAACCTGACCATTTTACGTGATGCCAAGCTTGCAGGCGCTATTGGACTTAAAGTTTATAAAGGTTTGGGGCTTACAGATACGGATTCGAGTGGAAAACGCATTGCAGTAAACGATCCACGATTAGATCCCATTTGGGCCGAATGTGGCGTTTTAGGCTTTCCAGTATTGATTCATTCTGCAGAACCTGCTTCTTTTTGGAAACCCAAAGATAAGTTCAACGAACGCTGGCTAGAATTGAAACAAAAACCCGGTCGCTATCGAGACCCGGCCAAAGTACCTTCATTTGAGTCCATCATCGCAGAGCAACACGATATTTTTAGAAAAAACCCAGGCACAACATTCATTAATGCCCATATGGGTTGGATGGCTAACGATTTAGACCGTTTAGGAGCACATTTAGATACTTATCCAAACGTGATGACCGAAATTGGTGCAGTATTGGCTGAGTTAGGTCGTCAGCCCCGAAGGGCACGAAAGTTCTTTGAAGATTACCAAGACCGCATTCTATTTGGAAAAGACAGTTATAACGTCAGTGAATACTATACCTATTTCCGTGTATTGGAAACCCAAGATGAATATTTTGACTATTACCGCAAGCGGCACGCTCATTGGAAAATGTATGGCCTAGGCCTCTCCGATTCTATTCTTAAAAAATTGTATTACAAAAATGCTATGCGGATACTTCCGTCTATTGATCCAACCTTATTCCCCTAAACTATGCTT
>JABAZL010000067.1 GCA_018608425.1 Flavobacteriaceae bacterium | reverse complement strand
GGTGAAATTGATGCTAAGTCCTTATTTGATTAAACGTTAGGGTTTAAGTTTACACCGGGATTAAAACTTGAACTTGCCGCTACAAACTTATTCAATAATGAGTTTAGAGCATTACCCGGATTGCCGAAGATTGGGAGAACTGCTACTGCAAGATTACTTTTCGACTTCTAGACAGTTAAAATAAAAAGTGTACTTTTAAAAATCAGACCGTTGCTATGAAAAAAATCATTTTAATTTTAGGGGGAGCTTTGCTCCTCCTTGTTCTTTATAAAACAGTAGGATCCAGTTTACCAGAATACAATCCTGAGCGCTCATATGTAAATCTTGAGACAGAAATTCTAGAAGCTTTTATTTTGGCAAAAGACAGTGCTACAATTGAACTTTCAGAAGGGCACTTCTTGTTTTCTCAGTCCCTTAGTATGGATGGCAAAAAGCACATAACCATCAGAGGAAAAGGAATGGATAAAACGGTGCTTTCATTTAAAGGGCAAACAAAAGGAGCAGAAGGAATCCTAATTACAAACTGCAATTATTTCACCATCGAAGATTTAACCATCGAAGATGCCGTTGGAGATAACCTTAAGATTAGTGAATCAAAAAACGTTACCATTCGCAATGTTCGAACGGCATGGACAGGGGCAATTTCTACTCAAAACGGGGCTTATGGTATATATCCTGTGTTGACAAAAAACCTGTTGATTGAAGGCTGTGAAGCAATTGGTGCCTCAGATGCAGGAATCTATGTTGGGCAATCTAAAAATGTGGTGGTACGAAACAACAGAGCTTTTTATAATGTCGCGGGTATTGAAAGTGAAAACAGTACCGGTGTAGAAATCTATGAAAATGACATCTACGAAAACACAAGCGGCTTATTGATTTTCAATCTTCCAAAGCTCACCCTTTATGGTAAAAATATAACCGCTTACAACAATCGTATTTACAATAATAATATAGAAAATTTCGGTGTAAAAGGGTCTATAATCAGTGGTGTTCCTAAGGGTACAGGGGTCATTATTATGGCAACTCAGGATGTTAATTTTTACAACAACACAATTGAAGATCATGTAACTAATAATCTTTCGGTAGTGAGTTATTTAGTGTTTGCTGCAGAGGAAGAAGCCGAAGCTATAATAAATCAATCCATCCAAGATCGAGGAATTCGAGCAGTTGAAACTGATTACGAATCCGATACAGCATACAATCCGTATCCCGGAAATGTATCGATACACAACAATATTTTTAAAAATAAGTTTTGGTTCCCCACATTGAGTAATGAATATGGATGGTTGATGCTTTTTAAAAACAAAGCCACCATTCCGGATGTAGTTTATGATGGTATTCTCCCCGACGGAGCGAGCCTTCAAGATGACGAACATAAGATTTGTATAGGAGATAATGGGACCTTTAATTTTGTATTTATGGATGCCTCGCACGACTTTGATGCTTTTTCTAACGATGTATCGCCCTATACGTGTACACTCGATTTATAATTAGTAAACAATGACATACCAACGAATTCTATTAATCTGCTTAATATTCACATGCTGCCTTTCTTGTCAGGATGGAGCGGATAAAAGAACCGTTCCAAAAGCGAAGAAAATAACATCCGCTAAACCGCTGATTCAACACAAGAATACAGAGAAAGAAAAACTGTCTGATTATGGTTTTTTCAAATTGCCATTAGCCAATTTAGAGCCTACCGATCAGGTTGTTTTATATGACCTCAATACCCCTCTTTTTTCCGATTACGCCTTTAAAAAACGTTTTATTTATCTTCCAGATTCCACAAAAATAAGTTACAATAACAAAGGTGTAATGGGTTTTGAAAACGGAAGTATTCTCATTAAAAATTTTTATTACCCCAAAGATTTCAGAAAACCCAACCAAGAAAAAAGAATCATCGAGACTCGACTTTTGATCAAGGATGCTGCTGCTTGGAAACCCCTCAACTACATTTGGAACGAAGAACAAACCGAAGCAACTCTTAATTATGTTGGGAAACAAGAGCTGGTTCATTGGATCGACAATGAAGGTACACAGAGAAGCGTTTCTTATGCAGTTCCAAATTTAAATCAATGTAAAAACTGTCATGCCAAAGGGAAAAACATTACTCCAATTGGACCTACGGCTGCTCAATGGAACAAAACCTATTCTCTTGCGCTGAGCGATAAAAACCAACTGGATTATTTTCATGAAAAAGGAATTTTAGAGAAATTAGTTGAACCCGCTTTACGTCCTAAACTACCGGTTTGGAATGATGCCCTACTTCCTGTAGATCATCGTGCCAAGGCATACTTAGATGCTAATTGCGCACATTGCCATAACCTAGAAGGGAGTGCTAAGAATTCTGGGTTATACCTCAGCTATACCCAAACCGATTCTCGTAAACGAGGTGTCTTTAAACCTCCAATTGCTGCTGGGAAAGGATCGGGCGATTTCATCTATGACATTGTTCCTGGGCATCCAGAGGAATCCATTTTGATTTATCGAATGAAAAGTAATGACCCCTCTATTCGGATGCCAGAAATTGGACGTTCTATTGCACATACCGAAGG
>JABAZL010000100.1 GCA_018608425.1 Flavobacteriaceae bacterium | reverse complement strand
TGTATTAGTCCAAAACAAAACTGAAGCCAGTAGCGATGCTAAAAGCAGAAAGCCCATCACTTCTTTGATAATTCTGAAATCGCAGACTAATGCTTTTCAAAGACAGTTTCCAAAGATTATACTTTGACAGAACATCGGTATACACCAACGCTCCTCCAATTTGGTGGCTTGAAAAAGCAGATAGATCGTAATCTGAAGTATAAAAATCTTGGGTAGATAGGTGCTGATCGTAGGGTGCAAAATAATCTGCAGCTGTCTGATCGTAGTATCGGTAACTAGGCGTTAGCTTCCAGTTTAAATTGAATTTTATTGGAAGTTCTAACTGAAAAGTATTCGAATTTACTCCCCAATCATCTGCGTATCTTCTGACATAGGAGCGAACAACAAGGTATTCGTTCACATAATAGTTCAAACGCATTCCAAAGGGATATTTAAATCGATTGCGAGGTAAACGCTCAATATCGTCAGCTAAATGAAACACATCGGTATTGGTTGAATCTTGATAGTTGACAATACTGCTTCTGTTTCCGATATAAAAATTTGCTTGATCAGCAAAATATACTCGCTGTAGGGGGTTCGCGAGCCAACCTTGTTGTTTTACTAAATCTAAAAACACAGAGAACTGAGCACGCTTACTTAAAATTTGAGAAAATCCTAGCGAAACTGCGTAGGAGTTTCTATTGACATCATCAATGGGGCTAAAATTAGAAGGAAGGTAACTCGCAACACTATTCCCGTCTTTGTCAATGACACTAACTCCAGAAAAATAACTTTGATTATTGGTTAGGAAATTTACGCCGTATAAATCAAATTCATGAATTTCAGTCGGAATAATCGGTTTCCACTGATCCAAATACACTTGCGCCTTTAAACTAAGTTCTGTGTTTTTTTCATTCCACAGTTGTGTAAAGCCGCCTCCAAAACCAAAAGATTGATAATCGTATTCAAATGAAGTACCGATATTCGAAGACCAATAGCGGTTTCGATCTTCTGTAGCATGAACATAGGAAAAGTTAATTGAGGTCAACACATCTTTTCTAGAAGCGCCAGAAGAAGCTACCCATGGGGTTCCTTTTGGACCATTACCGCCACCACTTCCATCTCCATTGCCAGACTGAACCGCCCCTCTCCCACTCGAAGCAGCAGTATTAAACGGGTTTCCATTACTAGAACTAGCGGAAGTGTAAGCTGATATTCCAACATCAGCAGTAAGCACATCATCTTCATTCAATGGAATACGGACTACAACAGATGGGGCAATATTTTGTAAATCTTCATTTCCAATTCCACCAGTAACGGCTGCATGTGTTCCTTCTTGCTCGTAATACCCGAGGAGAACATCTATTTCAATGGATTCCAAAACCTTTTTTTTATAAACCTGTGTACTATCTTGTTGCGCATAGGTCACAAAACCTAAGCTCATAAAAACAACACAAAATGTCTTTTTAATTACATCCACAACCGCCACCTGTTTTACCACCATTAGCGCCTGCAGCTGCTTCTCTATAGATATGAAAAGTAGTTTCAAAACGTTCCGATAACGGAGCCTTCAATGCCATATCTGCATCGTTTAAAAAAACCTTATTATATTCCTTCACGGCAACACAACTTGTACTCGAAACAAGTACAAGAACAAATATTAAGAATGTTTTAATTTTTTTCAATTTGTATGTTTTTAGATCGGTGAATAATTCCTTTATCATCAATCAGAATAGCTTCTGTATTGGGCAGCTGATTGATTAAAAACAAACCAGACTCAACGCCCATCACAAAAGTTGCCGTTGCCAAAGCGTCGGCAAGTTCTGTCTTAGAAGCAAATATAGTACAACTTATGATTCCATTGGATGGAATTCCTGTTCTTGGATCGATTATATGACTGTATCGTTTCCCATCGATGCGAATGAATTTTTCATAATTCCCCGAAGTAACTACTGCATTGTGTTCTAACGAAAACCATGAAAACACTTTTTCTTTATTCATTGGGTTTATAATTCCAATGGTCCAGGGAGACCCATCGGGTTGCGTACCCCAGGCATTCATGTCTCCAGAAGCATTGATGATTCCGCCTTCAACTCCACGCGCTACAAGCAGTTGTTTTGCACGATCTGCAGCATAACCCTTTCCGATTGCTCCAAAACCAATTTTCATTCCTTTTTGTGGAAGAAAAACAGTCGATTGTTCTTTGTTCAATTGCACTTGATTATACCCAATTTTAGAAACGGATGCCTCAATCAAATCTGCGTCTGGCATTACAGCGTCACTTCCATCGAATTTCCAAATCTGATCTACTGCAGCAAAAGTAAGGTCAAAAGCACCCGATGTGATTTTAGAAATTTGCTGGGATCGATCGATTAAATCCCAAAGCTCTTTAGATACTTCGACTGGCATAATCCCAGCATTTTGGTTTATGCTAGAAGTTTCAGAGTTGCTGTTCCAAGAAGAAATCAGTAATTCTATTCGTTCAATTTCATTCTTCGCAGTTGCAATATGCTCGTGTGCTTCAGCTTTATCGTGTGCCACAACGGTCAATTCAAAAGCAGATCCCATAAGGGTATAGGATTCAGTAAAAAGCTCTTGTGCATTCAAAAATGAAATA
>JABAZL010000022.1 GCA_018608425.1 Flavobacteriaceae bacterium | reverse complement strand
AATTAATGAGCGGAGTAATCAAGTCATCTTTAGCACGAAAATATGCCATGGCACTTTCAGGTTTATTCCTGGTTGTGTTTTTGTTGCAACATTTCATCATAAACTTAACGTCTGTCTTCAGTGAAGATGTTTTTAACGAGATTTCTCATTTTATGGGAAACAATCCATTGGTGCAATTTGTTTTGCAACCGGTTCTTATCTTTGGGGTAATCTTTCACTTCTTTATGGGGTTTGTATTGGAACTTAAAAACAGAAGTTCACGGGATCAAAACTATGCTCAAAATAAAGGCTCAGCAAATTCATCTTGGATGTCAAGAAACATGATCTGGTCTGGAGCCGTTATCCTTTCCTTTTTAGTACTACATTTCATTGACTTTTGGTTTCCTGAAATGAATTACAAATACATCGAAAGCCTCCCTTCTGATCCGAATCGTTATTTCGAAGAAATGGTTCATAAATTTGTAAATCCAATTCGTGTAGTTGCTTATGCGGTCTCTTTTGGATTTCTAATGCTACATTTACTTCACGGTTTCAGTTCTTCTTTTCAATCCGTGGGATTGAATAATAAATACACTCGAGGATTCAAAACATTTACGATTGCGTTTTCTATTGTGATTCCAGTTGGATTCATTTTTATTGCAATTTTTCACCATTTAAACGCATAAGAATATGGCAAGTTTAGATTCTAAAATACCTAAGGGGCCTTTATCAGATAAATGGACCAATCATAAAAGTCACATCAATTTAGTAAGTCCTGCAAACAAACGTCTCATCGACATTATTGTTGTAGGAACAGGATTAGCTGGAGCTTCTGCTTCTGCTACTTTAGCTGAATTGGGCTATAATGTAAAAGCATTCTGCTTTCAAGATTCTCCACGACGCGCGCATTCTATTGCTGCTCAGGGAGGAATTAATGCAGCAAAAAACTATCAAGGCGATGGAGATTCAACCTACCGTTTGTTTTATGACACCGTAAAAGGAGGAGATTACCGCTCAAGAGAATCAAACGTACATCGTTTGGCTGAGGTTTCTACCAACATCATTGATCAATGTGTAGCTCAAGGAGTTCCTTTTGCTCGTGACTATGGCGGTTTGTTAGACAACCGTTCTTTTGGAGGTGTATTGGTTTCTCGAACCTTTTATGCAAAAGGACAAACGGGACAACAATTGTTGCTTGGAGCATATTCAGCAATGAACCGTCAAATCGGTCGTGGAAAAATCAAAATGTATAACCGTCATGAAATGATGGATTTGGTCTTAGTAGATGGAAAAGCACGAGGAATTATTGCTCGTAACCTAGTTACTGGTCAAGTTGAACGTCATGGGGCACACGCAGTTGTTGTTGCTTCTGGAGGATATGGAAATGTATTTTTCCTTTCAACAAATGCAATGGGAAGTAATGTTTCTGCTGGTTGGAAAATTCATCAGAAAGGAGCTCATTTTGCGAATCCATGTTTCACACAAATTCACCCAACTTGTATTCCTGTTTCTGGAGATCATCAGTCTAAACTAACCTTGATGTCTGAGTCTCTGCGTAACGATGGACGTATTTGGGTTCCCAAAAAAATTGAGGATGTTGAAGCAATCCGTGATGGAAAGTTAAGCCCAACACAACTTAAAGAAGAAGATCGCGATTATTATTTAGAACGTCGTTATCCTGCCTTTGGAAACTTGGTTCCAAGAGATGTTGCTTCTCGGGCAGCCAAAGAACGTTGTGATGCCGGTTTCGGAGTTAATGCAACAGGAGAAGCCGTTTATCTAGACTTTGCAGCAGCAATAACCCGATATGGAAAAGAACAAGCGCATGTAAAAGGTTTGGATGAAAACGATGCGGTATTGGTTAAAAAACTAGGGCAAGATGTAGTGCGTTCCAAGTACGGAAACTTGTTTCAGATGTATGAAAAAATCGTAGATCAAAATCCTTACGAAACCCCTATGATGATTTACCCAGCTGTACATTACACTATGGGTGGCGTATGGGTCGATTATAATTTAATGACTTCTATTCCCGGTTGCTATGCAATTGGAGAAGCAAACTTTTCTGATCACGGTGCCAACCGTCTAGGAGCTTCAGCTTTGATGCAAGGTTTGGCTGATGGATACTTTGTTTTACCTTATACTATCGGGGATTATTTAGCTGATGATATTCGTACCGGTTCAATTGCAACAGATTCTCCTGAATTTGATGTAGCTGAAAAAGCAGTACTGGATAAGATCAGTTTATTCTTGAATAATAAAGGAGAACATTCCGTTGATTATTACCATAAGAAATTAGGTAAAATCATGTGGGATAAGTGTGGAATGTCTCGTAATGCAGAAGGCTTGAAAGAAGCTATGGCTGACATTAAGGCATTGAGAGAAGACTTTTACAAAAATGTAAATGTACCAGGAACTGACACTGAATTTAATGAGCAGTTGGCTAAAGCTGGACGTGTAGCGGATTTCCTTGAACTAGGAGAGCTGTTTGCAAAAGACGCTTTAGAACGCTCCGAATCCTGTGGAGGACATTTCCGTGAGGAGTCGCAAACTCCAGAAGGAGAGGCAATGCGTGATGACGAAAACTTTACATTCGTTTCTGCTTGGGAATACAAAGGAGAACC
>JABAZL010000152.1 GCA_018608425.1 Flavobacteriaceae bacterium | reverse complement strand
GCATTAGGTTTTTTATATACAGTTAAAAAACTTAAATTTGCCCACCTATTAAAAATCTTGAAGAAAAGATCGTATGAAAGTATTACAGTTTAGACAAGCCATCTGCGAGGCAATGAGTGAGGAAATGCGCCGCGACGAATCCATTTACCTAATGGGTGAAGAGGTTGCAGAATACAATGGAGCCTACAAAGCTTCTAAAGGTATGTTGGACGAATTTGGAGAAAAACGTGTCATTGACACTCCTATCTCTGAACTTGGTTTTGCTGGAATAGGTGTTGGTTCTACCATGACTGGTAACAGACCAATCATCGAATTCATGACCTTTAATTTTGCCCTTGTTGGTATTGATCAAATTATTAATAATGCAGCAAAAATTCGTCAAATGTCGGGCGGACAATTTCCCTGTCCAATCGTATTCAGAGGCCCAACGGCTTCTGCCGGACAACTTGCAGCAACACACTCACAAGCCTTTGAAAGCTGGTACGCTAACTGTCCAGGTCTTAAGGTTATTGTGCCTTCAAACCCCTACGATGCTAAAGGACTTTTAAAAGCTGCCATTCGTGATAATGACCCTGTAATTTTTATGGAGTCTGAACAAATGTATGGCGATAAAGGAGAAGTTCCTGAAGAAGAATATATCCTTCCAATTGGAGTTGCTGACATTAAACGAACAGGTGCCGATGTGACAATTGTGTCGTTTGGTAAAATTATCAAAGAAGCTTATACCGCAGCAGATGCTCTTGAAAAAGAAGGCATCTCTTGTGAAATTATAGATTTAAGAACTGTTAGACCATTGGATATAGAATCAATTTTCACTTCTGTTAAAAAAACCAATCGTCTAGTAATATTAGAAGAAGCATGGCCTTTTGGAAATGTTTCTACTGAAATAACCTACCAAGTACAAAACGAAGTGTTTGATTATTTAGATGCCCCGATCGAAAAAATAAATACTGCCGATACACCAGCACCATTTTCTCCTGTTCTATTTAAAGAATGGCTTCCGAACAGTGAAGATGTAATTGCTGCAGTTAAAAAAGTCGTGTATTTTAAAAAATAAAAGATCTTTAATACGGGTCATATTACAAACTATTTAAAAACTATTATGGAACAAAATGTTATTTACTTACCACTAATTTTAGCAGTTGTAGGTTTAGTGTATATGTTTATGCGCGCAAGCTGGGTAAAGAAACAAGCCGCTGGAAGTGAGAGAATGCAAGAGATATCGAAGGCTATAAAAGAAGGCGCACTTGCTTTCCTTAATGCTGAGTACCGCTTATTATTCATTTTTGTCATCATCGCTTCTGTTGCTCTTTTCGGAATTTCAGTGGCAGTAGATACTACTAGCTGGATGATTGTGCCAGCATTTGTGTTCGGAGCTTTCTTTTCAGCTTTGGCTGGAAACATCGGAATGCGAATCGCAACTGATGCAAACGCACGAACTGCAGAAGCAGCTAAGACAAGTTTGCCTAAAGCACTAGCAGTTTCATTTGGTGGAGGAACAGTAATGGGACTAGGAGTAGCAGGTCTTGCTGTACTTGGATTAACCTTATTGTTTATGTTTTTAGTTGGACAGTTTCTGGGTCAAGATGGATCTTTTTATAACAACATGACTATCGTACTCGAAACCTTAGCAGGTTTTTCTTTGGGTGCAGAATCTATTGCATTGTTTGCTCGTGTTGGTGGGGGTATTTATACCAAAGCAGCTGATGTTGGTGCAGATTTAGTAGGTAAAGTAGAAGCAGGAATTCCTGAAGATGATCCTCGTAACCCTGCAACTATTGCAGATAATGTAGGAGATAATGTTGGCGATGTTGCGGGAATGGGAGCTGATTTATTCGGTTCTTACGTAGCAACAGTTCTTGCAGCAATGGTTTTAGGAAATTACCTTATTCGTGATATGTCTTTGAACGGTCAGTTTACAGATTCATTCAACAATATGGGACCAATATTACTTCCAATAGTAATTGCTGGAGTTGGTATTTTAGCTTCGATCATCGGAACATTCTTTGTTAAGATTTCTTCGAATGATGCTAAAGAGTCTAAAGTGCAAATGGCTTTGGATTTAGGAAACTGGGCTGCAATAGCAATTACGCTTGTTGCATGTTATTTCCTTATCGATTGGATGTTGCCAGAAACAATGAATATGAAATTCTTCGGTGAAGGATACAAATCAATATCGTCATTAAATGTATTCTGGGCTGCTTGTATTGGACTTGCTGTAGGTGCATTAATTTCTATGGTAACAGCTTATTACACGAGTTTAGGTAAAAAACCAGTAATGGATATCGTTGAGAACAGTTCTACTGGAGCTGCAACCAATATCATTGCAGGTCTTGCTGTTGGAATGAAATCTACCTTCTTATCTGTTATCTTATTTGCTGCTGCAATCTATGGTTCGTATGCCTTAGCTGGTTTTTATGGTGTAGCGCTTGCTGCATCTGCTATGATGGCAACAACTGCAATGCAGTTGGCTGTCGATGCTTTTGGACCCATTGCGGATAACGCAGGAGGTGTTGCTGAAATGAGTGAATTAGCTCCTGAAGTCAGAGAGCGTACCGATATTTTAGATTCTGTAGGAAATACTACTGCTGCTGTTGGAAAAGG
>JABAZL010000080.1 GCA_018608425.1 Flavobacteriaceae bacterium | reverse complement strand
CGATGCTCGACCAATCAAAATCAAAAATCATTGGGAATAGTATTATTGAAAATGAAGCTTTGCTTCTGTGGGAACTATAGCTGATCTTTCATTAGCTCTAGAACTGGATCCAAAAAACACTGGGGTTTATATTAGCCGAGCAAATACTAAACTTAAATTAAAAGAGGTATTACAAAAACTAAATTAGAGGACTACAAAAGGGCTATTATAAACTATACAAAGTCAATAATGTTTGACTCTACGAATACCTATGAGTATAGCGAAAGGGGAATTGCCAAAGAAAATATAGAGGACTTTGAAGGAGCCTGTGAAGATTGGCGAAAAGCAGCAAGCCTTGGTCATTATGCATCAGCTCAATGGGTAAAAGACAGTTGTAATTAAGCAGGACATCCTTAGTTTGAACACAACGTTTGTCTCCAAAAAAAAGAGCAGACCTCCGGAAAAAGTTCTGCTCCTCAATAATGTAAAGTGGTTTGGCACCATATTTACAATATAAAGGTAAGGAATATTACGTAGCTCGTTTCAACTTAATTACAAATACTATTTATTCGGTGTTTTCCAAAAGCTTTTCCGTTCTTTGTATGGAACACTAATTTATACTTTACACGAATGACACGACAGGAATTAATCGACGGATTTCTTTTAAATTTCAAACCAAAAAAAGAGCAGAGTTGGAAAAGCTGTTATTTCTTTTCACACTATTTAAAAAAAGAACACAACATTGATGCGGAGCTAATCGAAGGCATTTCTAAAATCAATAAGATAGATCATTGGGTTGTACGATTTGATGGTGTTGATGAAGACATTCATGCAAAGGCCGTTGGAATTGATCCTGATTTGATTGAAAATCCTGAGATGGTCTGGAGCCTTAAAGCGTTTGAAAAGGATAATTTTTAGGGACAGCAATTGGGCTTTCTCAAAAAGCAAACGTTTTGTAGTTTTATCATAAAGGGCTGAAATTAAAGTTCATGAAGTTTTTATAACTTATATTTGAACAAAGCAAGAATCCAGATCAATGATCTGTAACTAAAATTCTGTTTGAGTTGTGTTACTATGTTTATGACAAAAAATATCTTTTTCTTGGGGTTATTTTTAAATAGTCTGTACTCTTTCTGCCAATACACAGGTGCAAATCAGGTAATTAATAACGGTAATATGCGCTTTGGTGATGGAGTTGAATTATCAATAAATACATCCGGAAACTTCAAACAACCGTTTTACTTAAATATTGGAAGTACCTGGAGTCAATTAACGTATACGGACGGACTTCTAGCTGTTCCAATAGCACCAAATCCTTATCCTTTAGACTCTAAATTTGGCGTTGGAGGAGATGGGACAAATACATGGAATACGACAGGCGATTTACAACCAAATCCAATTATGGCTGGTCAGGTTTTTGATTCAAGTGGTTTCAGTGGTGGATCGGGTGTTATTAAAGTTAAAGGGAATATTACTGTGGGTACTGCTCAACTCGAGCTTATAAATTCCTTTAATATTGATGCGGGAGATAATTTTATAGAAGTAACAACTACTGCCAAAAATATTGGGGCAGCTGCGATTACAAATTTACGGTATTGGATTGGAACTCGAGATGATTATGTTGGTGGCACCGACTCACCTACCATAGTTCGCGGAAATCTAGTCAGTGGTGCTTTTCAACCATTAACTTTAATGACTGAAGTATCTTCAGCACTTCGTATTACAACTCCAGACGAAGGTATTTTATTTTTTACTTTGGCGAGTAATGCAAATAATTCGCATGCTGGTTTTGACTTTAACTTTAACCCCTCAGAAAACTTAGATCCTGATACTGCTTTAATTTCAAACACAATAGACGGGTCTTACAGCATGTATGTTCGAATGAATGATTTAGCTGTGAACGAATCTGATTCTTTTACCTGGTATTATGCAGCAGCAGCTCTAGATGATTTAGATGATGTAATCGGAGATGTGGCTGATGCAAGTTGTCCAACCTGTATCCCAGATACTGATAATGATGGGATTTTAGACCCTTTTGATAGCTGTCCTTATGCAGCAGGCGTAGCTTCTTTAAGTGGTTGCCCGTGGCCTTTATATATCGGTAATAATTACAAAACCACAACCGTTTCCAATAGCATAGAAATTGCTAACGAAGGGTATTTATGCTCTTTAAGTAATGCTGATTATTATAATATCGCGTATCACTCTGGGGCTTCGGCCGAGCCTGTTGTTGGAGATTCTATTATATACAATAACAATTATACCTTCTCCCACAGTTTATTATTTGACACCGAAGGTTTTGCCTTTATGAAGCTTCGCGATTATAATAAAATCGTTGAGGTGCAAAAAAGTGATGGAAAGATTATCGCAATTTATAGCTGTCCATAGGATTTTGATTCAAAATATGTTCTCCTGTATAAAAACTGTTTTTATGAAAAAGCTTCTTCTTATTCTACTGTTTATATTCGTTCCAATGGTTTCGTTTGGCCAAATTCAGTCTCAAGCCATCGAAGAAAATCTCCAAAGAACAGCTGTTAAAAAACAAACTGTCGTTTTAAAATCATCGACAAAAATTATAACCCCAAAGACAGTCGATTTTAAGGATTACTCACATTTGGCATTGGTAACAATAAATA
>JABAZL010000163.1 GCA_018608425.1 Flavobacteriaceae bacterium | reverse complement strand
CCTTTGCTTTTAAAATTCTACACTTCCTTATGCAAACCCAAAAAGTTGTTGCGGTTGATATTGCTGAATTGAATCCACGTTACGATCGCGATCAGTCTACCGCTGTTTTGGCTGCACGGATTGTGGATGCTGTGGTTGGGGGTTTGTAATTGTTGTTTTATAAATAGTTGGTGTTACCCAGTCGGATCGGAATAAAAACCTCCTCTTCAGAATCCCCACTGTCCGGTTTGTATTGCGCCTAAAAAAACCAAACGTTGTGGGTGGTATTAAAAAAGTAATTGTTGGTGGGTGTTGCGTAATAACTGGTCAGACCGGCAACACAGATTTAGAGGAACTCTGATGCAAAGCGATTGGGAAATATCTACCTAGTTTGGGTACTTTCACTTCTCAAGCTGTTGATTAACATCAATAAAATAAACTTGCAAATCGCAATTAATAGTAGTAAGTTTATTCAAATTAATTAAAAACTATATTATGACAGAATTTGAAATCTTTCAACTCGCTAACCAGATTTACATTAATAACGCCATTTATACTATTGCGGTAATATTGATGACAGCGCTTGCTTTTTATTTAATAAGAAGGTCCAAGGAACTTAATTTTCCGACCTACGGAAAAGCGATTCTAACATTCTTTTGTACGTTCCCACTTTACTTTGGAATAGAAGTAGCGTCCTATTTTTCTCTGAATCAAAAAAACACTTCCTTTCAATTGTCTGAACTTAAAGAAGCAGGAGTAAAGCTTTCGACGGTTGCAGAATCGTATATCACAGATGTGGGATATACAGTTGCTGATGGTCCGGCTTCACTAGCGCCAGAACTTCCCTATATCGTTATGTACGCAACTATAGGCATTATGTTTCTTGCAGGAATTTGGATTAAAACTCCAGAAAAAAGCTAGACACTTTCCACCCTTTTACTGCATTAAAACAGCTTCTCGGTTCTTTAGGATCGGGAAGTTTTTTTTAGAGTCTAATTCGACGAAAAGAATAAAATCCTGTTATCTTAGGGGTATTAAATAATAAACAAACACCGATGATCAATAAAAGACAACTCTTAGCCGAACGCCCAAACGGAATGCCGAACGAAAACACCTGGAACTTTGTAGAAGAAACTGTAGCTGCGCTGCAGGATGGGGAAATTCTGATTGAGCAAAGCCATGTTTCTTTGGATCCTGCGATGCGCGGTTGGATCAACGACAGCCGTTCGTACATCCCTCCCGTTCAAATTGGCGAGGTTATGCGTGCTGGGAGTGTTGGAAAAGTGATCGATACTCAAGGAGAAACCAAATTCAAGGTTGGAGACTATGTAACCGGTTGGGGTGGTGTGCAACAGTATTATGTGGGCAATGGCGATGGTTTTGTTCAAATTGAACCCAACCTAGACAATCATCCCAAATATCTTGGTGTTTTGGGAATGCCCGGAATGACGGCTTATTTTGGAATTCTAGAAGTTGGTGAAATCAAAGAAGGGGATGTAGTTCTCGTTTCTGGTGGTGCTGGTGCTGTAGGTTCTGTTGTAGGTCAGATTGCAAAAATCAAAGGGTGTACCGTAATCGGTATTGCTGGAGGCCCTGAAAAATGTGCTTATATGACCGACGAACTTGGATTCGACGGTGCTATTGATTATAAAAATGAAAACATCGTTTCGGCGATTAAAAAACACTGTCCCAAGGGGATTGATGTATACTTCGATAATGTTGGGGGTGATATCCTCGATGCAGCCTTGATGTTCATCCGAATGCATGCCCGAATTGTTATCTGTGGAGCGATTTCTCAATACAACAACACCACGGCTATGCAAGGACCGAAAAACTATTTATCACTCTTGGTAAACCGAGGTACGATGAAAGGAATGGTGGTCTTGGATTATGTTCCTAAATACCGTGATGCAATGAAAACCATGGCGCAGTGGATGCAAGAAGGAAAACTCAAAAGCAAAGAAGATGTGTATGAAGGGGTAGAGAATTTCAGAAGCACCTTCAACCGTTTGTTTAGTGGAGAAAAACTAGGGAAACTGGTATTAAAGGTTAAAGCCTAAACCTGTATGAAACGCCGGGTATCGATTCAATATGATATGGAAACTGAGATCATCGGTTTCTATGACAAAGATACTGGGGAACTCGATTTTGAGTGGGATGATTCCATGACCTATGAGGCTGTCAATCGTGCTTCGGAAGCACAGTTGCTGATCATTCATGAATTGTTTCGTTGTAAATATGCCCGAAATGCTAAAACACGGGGTATCTACCGACGGTATCAGACGTTTATAAAACGAGCTGCGGGTTTATCTTAACGACGCTGATTGCGACTGCGACCCCCAGAACGGCCAGAATTATTTCCTGAACGGTTGTGATTGCCTTGCGGACGACGTGAATTTCCTTTCTTCTTTACCGGTTCGGGCTTGATGTTTGGATCAGGTTCAAAACCTTCTTTTTCTTCCGAAGGAATTCGAATTCCTACCAATTTTTCAATATCACGCAAATAAGCTTTCTCGTCAATACAAACTAAAGAAATTGCTTCTCCTTTGGCTCCTGCTCTTCCGGTTCTTCCGATTCGGTGAACGTAGTCCTCGGGAATGTTTGGCAATTCAAAATTGATAACGTGGGGTAATAACGGAATATCGAGTCCACGAGCAGCAATATCTGTTGCGACTAAAACCTCAACCGAGCCATCTTTGAATCCGGCGAGTGCTTTGGTTCGTGCCCCTTGACTTTTATTACCGTGGATGGCTGCAGCTTCGATATTTGCTTTCAGCATTCTTTTGGTTAGGTTATTTGCTCCGTGTTTTGTTCGGGTAAATACCAAAACCTGAGACCAGTTCCCTTCTTTAATTAATTTAATAATTAATTCTGTTTTTCTGGCTTTATCTACTTTATATACCCGTTGAATAATTGCATCGACAGTAGTGTTTTCAGGAGTAGCTTCGACCAATATGGGTTGATTCAAAATCCCCTGTGCCAAGGCTTTGATCTCTCTCGAGAAGGTGGCAGAGAACAGTAAGTTTTGTCTTTTCTTGGGTAAAAAACCCATGATTTTATTAATGTCGCGTTGGAATCCCATATCCAACATACGGTCGGCTTCATCCAAAACCAAAATTTCGACATGCTGTAAAGAGAGTACTTTTTGATTGTGTAAATCCAACAAACGTCCTGGCGTTGCAATCAATACATCTACTCCTCTTCGTAGGGTTGATATTTGTGGGTTTTGGTTTACACCTCCAAAGATTACCGTAGAACGGATATCGATGTGGGTACTGTATTCTTTGACGTTTTCGTATATCTGAGCAGCAAGTTCACGTGTGGGCGTAAGAACCAAGGCACGTACTTTGCGGTGACCCGATTTTTGTTGTTTCGATAAAATATGAAGTAACGGAAGTGTAAAACCTGCTGTTTTTCCAGTTCCCGTTTGAGCAGAAGCCAAAACGTCTTTCCCTTTTAGGATTTGTGGAATGGCTTTTTCTTGAATGGGGGATGGTTCTGTATATCCTTTTTCTTGTATTGCTTTTAAAAGCGGTGGCGCTAAGCCGAGATCAGTAAATTTCATAAAGGAGGAGAGCGTGTTTTCTTGCTCTTAAGTGCACAAAGATACAATATCTTTATTGGGTTAAAAAAGTGCAGTGTTTCTGATGGGTAGTTCTAGCTCTTAACGAGCTCAACACAATCGTCTAAAATGAGAATGAGTTTGCGTTTGTATAAAAATCCAAGGGCTTTTTTAAAGGCTTTTTTACTCATATTAAGCTCACGCTTGATGGCTTCTGGAGCACTCTTATCGGTCAGCATCAATCGGTGTTGTTGCTTCAAAGCAGCCATAATAGCATCGCAATCAGCATCAATTACATTCAAAAACCCTTGAGGGCGGAGAGAAACATCAATTTTTCCGTCTTCTCTGATGTTTTTGATGTACCCTCTAACTTCTAGGTCTCGACTCAACGGCTGAAAGACTTCGTTGCGGAATAAAAGACCCTCAAATTCGTCATCAATAAGGACTACATACCCAAGGTCTGTAGCTCTTTGGATGGATAACATTACGCGGTCTCCGATTTCATATTCCATACAACTGGGCTAAAAATTATAATTGCCGCAAGGTACTCCTTTTTTAAAAGGAACTCCTAGTGGCTCCTGAACTACTTTTTCTGAAAGAGTCTTTGGATTACTTCAAAGGCAGCTTCTGCCATACGATTGCCTTTGTTATCTAAAAGGGGATTTACTTCGGTTACTTCCAAACCAATTACTTTTTGAGAGGCGATGATTTGCTGAATTATTGCTACAACCTCATCGATATCAAAGCCTTTTGAAACTGGAGTACCGGTTCCTTTGGAGATTAAATCACAGTCCAAACTATCCACATCAAAAGAGATGTAAATACTATCGACAGCGCTTAGTTTTTCTAGAGCTTCAGCTACACATAAAGATAAACCTCGGTGTCGAATTTCGTGAACCGGATAGTTCTTAATGTTGTTTTGTTCCATCACCTTATCTTCGGGCTCTTCGGTATCTCGAACGCCAAAAAAGATCAAATGTTCTGGAGCAACTTTAGCTTGGTCTCCCCCTACTTTTTTAAGTTCATCCCACAGCTGATGTGTTTTCTCATTCACTTCGTTTACGGCTAGGGTTTCGTTATTGAAACCTAAGGCAGCCGCTAAGGGCATTCCGTGAACATTGCCCGAAGGAGAACTCAAAGGAGAGTGCAGATCGGCATGAGCATCGATCCAAATAACCCCAAGGGTTTTGCTTGGCTGTGCGTGTTGAATTCCTGCCAAAGAACCAAAGGCAGAAGAATGGTCTCCTGAAAGGATTAGGGGAAACTTATCATCCCTTAAAACAGTACTTACTGCATCGCATACCCGTTGGCATTGTTCTAAAACAAAACCAATGCGGTGTTCCGTTTTAAGGAAGTTTTTATTGTAAATCGTTTCGTTGTGGGTAGGAACATCGATGTGGGGATGTTCATTAAAAAACGGGTTTTGTTGATTGATTGCTGCAATTTCAATAGCATCGACGCCCAAGTCAGAACCTCGAGTTCCTGCTCCGATATCCGATCGATTCTTTATTATTGTTATGGGTTTCATAAACTTATTTTTGAACGTGTTTTCTTCTTTTTATTTCTTTGCGAATCAATTCCAATTCTCGGGATGTTTGATTGGCTATCGAACTGTTTTCCTCCGCACGTCTGATCAAATATGGAACTACCTTTTTGATTGGCCCATAGGGTAAGTATTTTACAACATTATACCCTTGATCCGATAGGTTATACGAAATATAGTCGCTCATTCCATACAAGTGTGCAAAACATACCTGCGGGTGATTTGTCGCAATATTGGCTTGCTTCATTTGCTCCAAAGCTTTCAACGTACTTGCTTCATTATGACTCCCTACAAAAACAGCTGCCTGGTCTAAGTTTTCTAACAGTAGCTGTAAACCTTGATCGAAATTTAGATCGGTTGCTTCCTTAGAAGAACACACTGGATTGGCGTATTGCTTTAAATTTGCTCGAGCAGTTTCCTTTTCAATATAGGCGCCACGAACCAGTTTAACCCCGATTTGATAGGCTTCTTTTTTCGATTTTTCTAGTAGCGTTTTAAGATAGGGTAAACGTTCAGACAAATAGAGTTGAATGGTTGCATAGACCATAATCTCTTCTTTGTTATAACGCGCCATCAACTCTTCTAAGAGGTCATCCAAGGCGGGTTGAATCCAGCTTTCTTCGGCATCGATTAAAAGTTTGATGTGGCCTGCTACGCCTTTTTTACAACTCTGATGAAAACGATCTTTTATACGATCCCATGCTTGCTGCTCTTCGGCACTTAGCGCTATTTTTGAACTTACTTTTTCGAATAAGGCGGTTGATCCAAATCCAGTTGGTTTAATTACTGCAAAAGAAGTTCCTTTTTCAACACTAGAAGCTTCTATCGTTTGGAGGATTTTTTTCAGTGTTTGATCAAAACCGGCTTCTGAATCAATCCCTTCGATAGAATAATTTAAACAGGAATCGATTTTACTAGCCTTGAGTTTTTGAACCACAGTTTGAGACTCTTCCAAAGTAGTTCCAACGCAGAACTGATCGAACATGGTCTTGCGCAACAAAAAGTTGATTGGCAAGCCCAATTTTAAGAAAAACTCAATACAGCTTGTTCCTACTTTTGTTAAAAAAGAATTCGAGATCAACTTAAAGAGTACAAAACTCTTTTTTAGTTCTGCATCGTTCTTCGATGCAAAAGCAATGCGGGTGTTTTCAAAAAGACTGTTCATCACAATTAAGCGTCCATAAAAGGATAGCGGTAATCTGTTGCAGGAATCAAGGTTTCTTTTACTAACTGAGGTGATACCCATCGCAAAAGGTTTTGTCTAGATCCAGCTTTGTCGTTGGTTCCTGATCCACGAGCTCCTCCAAAAGGCTGCTGCCCTACTACTGCACCACTAGGTTTGTCGTTGATGTAAAAATTACCAGCACTGTTTTCTAAAGCCAGGCGTGCGTTTTCAATAACAATACGGTCTTTTGCCATAACAGCTCCCGTTAAGGCATAGTCCGAAGTAGCATCGACTAGTTTGAGGGTTTCTTCCCATTGATCATCTTCGTATATATATACCGTTACAATGGGTCCAAACAATTCACGTTCCATGGTGTCGTATTTAGGATTGGTCGTTACCAAAACGGTTGGGTCTATAAAATACCCTTTCGAGTCATCATAGGTTCCTCCGACTAAAACCTCAACATCGGAGTCTGTTTTAGCTTGATCAATAGCAGCTGCCAAACGGTCAAATGAACCTTTATGGATCACTGCAGTCATAAAGTTTTTTAATTCTCTAGGAGAGCCGAGAGTAATGGTTTTTACATCTGCAACAATCTTATCTAAAATTGCTTTAGATCTTGATTTTGGCAAGTAAATACGTGATGCTGCAGAACATTTTTGACCTTGAAATTCAAAAGCGCCTCGTACAACTGCAGTTGCTACTTCGTCTACATTAGCCGAATTGTGCACTGCGATATAATCTTTCCCACCAGTTTCTCCAACAATTCTTGGATAGGTTTTATAGGTGTGGATGTTGCTTCCGATTTTATGCCAAATATTTTTAAAAATATGGGTTGATCCTGTAAAGTGGATTCCTGCAAAATCTGGATTTTTCAAAACTGTATTGGTTACCATTTCAGGATCACCATTGATCATGTTGATTACTCCTTTTGGTAATCCAGCTTCTTCAAAAACATCCATGATGACTTTGGCAGAGAACATTTGATGATCACTTGGTTTCCAAACGATGGTATTTCCCATCAAAGCTGGAGCAGCAGAAAGGTTTCCAGCAATTGCGGTGAAGTTAAACGGACTCACAGCATAAATAAACCCTTCTAAAGGACGGTAGTGAACATGGTTCCAAACCCCCTCTGAAGAAGTTGGTTGATCTTGGTATATTTCTTCAGCAAATTTTACATTGAATCTCAAGAAGTCAATAAACTCACAGGTAGAATCAATTTCTGCTTGGTGTACGGTTTTGGATTGCGCCATCATAGTTGCCGCAGCAATACGGGCACGGTAAGGACCTGCAATTAAATCTGCAGCCTTTAGGAATACTGCAGCACGAGCAGCAAAAGGAACTAATGCCCAAGTCTTACGAGCTTCTAGGGCAGCAGCGATTGCTTGCTCTACATGCGCTTCTGTAGCCAAACTGTAGGTTCCCATACTGTGTTTGTGATCGTGTGGCGGATGCATTGTTGCCGTCTCCTTAGAGTTCACTTCTTCTCCTCCAATTTTCATTGGAATATGAATTTTTTCAGAAAAATATGTGTCGTACATTGCTGTTACAGCAGCTCTTTCTGGTGTATTGGGTGCGTATGATTTTACTGGTTCGTTTATAGGTGTTGGTGACTTTAAAAAACTATTTGACATGGCAATTCTGTATTAATTCTATTAATATATATTGAGCCAAATGTACCAATTAAATCAAATATAGGGGGAATTTGAAATTAATTTTTGAAGGGTGAAAATCACTGGTCTAATGCCGTTTAAGTTAGGGTGCTGAAGTGTGTTGGTTTGGTTTTTAAAATTCCCTTTTCAACACATATTATTAGGCTGTGTATTCAGGCAAAAGAACTAGATGAAAGGAAAAAAAACAGCTGTCTTTTCTTTATACTTTATATAGGCATCATTGCCTTCCCATTTTTTGTCTGCACTAGCCTCTAAAAGATTTACACCACTCACACGAGTAAGCAAGAGGTAGGTGAAGATTGGGGAGATTAGGGCAAGATATTGTAGTCCGCTGAATGTTGGCAATGCAATGACTGCGATTCCTGTCCAAAGCAATACTTCACCAACATAGTTGGGGTGTCTTGAAATGGACCATAAGCCCGTAGAAATGAATTGTCCCTTGTTCTTTGGATCTTGATTAAAGGCTGACTTTTGTCGATCAGCAACAACTTCCATTATAAAGCCGAAGAGCCACAGTGCCGCCCCACCAACTAAAAAGTAATCGGTTGTTTTGGACTCCGAAGCTATTGCTGTAATTGCAGGAAGGGTACACATAAAAACCCAAAAACCTTGAAGTGCCCATGCCAACATAAAACGAGTAAAATTGGTTTTGATTTTATCAAAGCGTCGGTCTTTCCCTGCTTTCTTGATCCTTAAAAACAAAAAAGAACTCAGGCGCATGGCCCAAACTAAAATTAATACGCCTAAAAGAATGGATCGAAAATCTAAAGCACCCAGAAGTTGTTTTTGGTATAGGGTGTACACGATGACCGTTATATACGTAATTCCACCCGTTAGGTCATAGTAGTGTTCTGTCTTTAGAACAAATGAAATAAGAAAAACAACCAGCTGAATGAGGTATATAATCAACAATACTTGAAATCCAATTTGACCAGTTTCTGTAGAAATAATGTCTTGGGTTGTTGCATAATTAAGTACTAAACTCAGCACGATGACAACACTTATTGCAAGTATTCGTTGGATTATCATTTTCATATAGTTCTAATTTTTATTAAAGATAGCCTAATGTTTTTTAAGGCTGTTTTTGATGTAGTATTTATTTGATACATTTATACCTTGCTTATAGCAAGTATTTCGAACTATAATTATTTAATAAACAAAATGGTATGAAAAAATTATTTATTGCAATTCTTCTTTTTGGAGGGTTTGTATCGGCTCAAGGGCCTAAAAGCACAGGAAAGATAACCTTTGACGAAAAAGCAGAGCTTATCAAAAAAATGCAAATGGACTATGCAGCAAACGAATTTGGATTATTCGAAAGCCTAATGGTGGATTCCGTTGCAGTATATTTAGGATCAACTACAAAAGCAACGAAAGAAGAGCTAATTCAAGGGTTTAAGTCACATCATCAATTATACAAAGACATCAACTGGGGTTGGATAAACACCGAAACTGCTCTTTACGAAGACGGATCGCAATGGACCATGGTTTGGGCTTTATGGAAAGGCGAAGGAAATTTTACTGGAACGAAAAGTGAAGTTCCTGGACATTTTGCCTATCAATGGAAGGATGGTAAAATTGTTACTGCAATGTACTATTTTGATCCTACAAAGCTAATGGCAGAAATTAGTGCCATGAACACACAAGCTGTAGATTATGGATATAAAGCAACTTATTCTAGTAATTGGAAAATTGGAAATCCTGAAAACGTTAAAATTGTTTTAGACCTTCAAAAAGCAGCTGAAAGAAATGATTTCGATGCTATTAAGGCATTAATTCACCCTGAAATTTATATTTCTGCTGGAAATGGTAGTGAAATCAAAGGCATTGAGGATTTTACTACGATGTTTGAGCCGTATTTAAAAAACACCATGTTTTCTATAAAACCTGCGGTATGGGTCTCTGTAGTTAATGAGACTGGTGATGAATGGGTATTGTTATGGACCGAAGAAGAAACAACGGCCAAAGATGGAACCAAATCGGGAATTGAAGCACAAGAAAGTTTCCGAATTATTGATGGAAAAATCGGTGTAGTGAATCAGTTTCAAAAACCACTTCCTAAATAAAATATCCTTTTAAATTTTATATAAAACAAAACCCTGCCTATAGGCAGGGTTTTTTTATTCTGTACTCTAGCTAAACTATTCCTTAGGACCAGTAGATACAATAACTTCCATCAAAGGGCGCATAGACCATTCGATGGTACTGATTTTTTCATGTGGTAGGCCTGCAATTGGACCCTCACCAGATAAATGAATCATTGCATTTTCCAAAGAATCATACGAATCATAAACCATCATAGTTGCATAACCGTCTCCTTGAGGCGTGATTTTGGAGCTAAGTCCCCAACCAACCATACCTGACTCAGGCATCATTTTTTTGAAATGTGGTACAACATACTTCTCAAGCTCTTTGGTATGTTTTTCTACTTCAGTAGAATTGGTGAAATTGAAAATAACATAAGATGCTGCTGCTATGCTTTCAATCGTCACGTTTTGCTTGTAGTAATATCTTTGATCTATTTTAAGATCATTATGAAAGCCATAGAGCATGGAGGTTTCTACTCCAACAACCTCTTTTGAGTTGTTCCACCAAGAACCTTTGTTTACTGCTGTAGCAATATCTTTGTATACATTTACCCACAAATAGTTATATCCATCTGCAGTTGCGTTGGTATTTCTGAGAACAGCCCAGCCTTCGAGTTCGCCATTGTTTACTGCATTTTGAGCAGTTTTTTTACTGTAATTGAGTTCTACATCTAAGAATTTTTCGGTCATATCTGCAGGAACTTCAACCGGTTGAATCACGATAATTTGTGCAGAAACTGCCATTGAAGTCAAAATTGTAAGTACTAAAAATATATTTTTCATATTGGAATATGTGTTTGATTACGATTGTGGAATTCCATTTCCACCTTTATTAGGCGCCCAAGAGGTATGCATGATTTTCCAACCCATGGCTGTTCTAACCCAAACTGATGATCCTCTTGTGCTATAAATTACTTTTTCTTTAGACTCTTTGAATACATAACTACCAGAACCGTAAAATGTCATTACTGCAGTTTGCATGTCAGGAGCATAAGAAACTTCCATATCGTTTAGGTCCAAATTATTCCAATCTATAGCATCATTCCCGCCAAAAGAACTTTTATCAAATACATAAAAAGGGTTTAAGTTTGAATCTCCTGTCTTGTGAATAATATCTGGATGCTCAAATTTTGAATAGGTTTTATAATCATCTGCCATGATTGCAGCTTGAAGTTCTCTTTGCATTTGCATTAATTTTTCAGATAGCTCCGCCTGATTTAATTTGGCTCTATAGGTTTGTGCAGACCTCCAATAAGTTGAACCGAAAGTCGCAAAGTCTACTGCTTTCAATTCAAGTTCAAGTGCTTTTTCGTAGTCTCCTAGGGTAGCATAATGTTCCGCCATAGAATCATAAGAATTTGGTCCATCATGAAGTTGTTGTGCTTGCTTGACGTATTTCATTGCCATTTCCTTATTGGTCTCACCAAAAGCGCCATTAAGGTATCCATACGACATCATGTTATAAGAAGAAGCTGCATTTTTCGGGAATTTCTCCGCAAAAGACTTGAATGAATTCATGTCCTTTGATTTTGTTGTCAGATAATTAATCAATGGGCTATTGGGTAACTTTGAAGCTCCAATTTTAGCCACCGCATCACGATCCTCTCTTGATGCCATCAAATAGGTATGCCAAGTTTGCTCTTCTTCACTCAATTTAGAAACATCAATTGCTGCTAGTTTTGATTTTTGACTACCCCATTTTGGGTATGGGCTGCTTATTGCTGCTAGAGTTAACTGCGCACAACCACAGTCTGAATCGATCAACAAGGCTGCTTTGGCCATTCCTAACGCCATGGTGTATTCTAAATTGGTTAGGGCTTCAATAGCTTGATTTGAAATGATTGCTGCGTTCTTTTCACATGAGGTTTTTTGCATCCATTGTGCACTTGAAATACTAGTGCTAAGCACAAGTAAAAGGAGAATTTTTTTCATAATATTGATATAGTTATTTTTATCTAAAATACTAAATTAATTTCATTTTGCAATTAAAGATTAATGGGCATTTATCTCGAGTTCCTTAATCGTTCGTTTTAGCTCGTGAGAATTGCTATCAGTAGGTCTTCATAAAATGCTTATCTTTGATATGAAGTAAAATTTTCTTAGTAGAAGACTGCAACTATATTTGCTTTAAGTGAAAATGAAACAAAACAAAACTATTTTTTTGAAGTTAATCCCTATTATGTTTTTTGTAATCGGAATTAGCGTTAAGGCGCAGTTTTCAAGTGTAACCGAAACTAGTATTTCAGACGATAATATACGTATTGACCTTACGTTTGATGAAGAAATTTATTCAGTTACAGGCTGTACTACACCTACCTGTATTGAGATTTCTGACTTTAATGTGACTTTAAGTGGTGGAAATGCTACTCTTGCTTCAAATACACCAATAACAATAACTAAACTTGGTAACTTTAATTTTAACCCCAATTGGAATGCAGGTGAACCGAATGATTCTCCTGGGATTGGAGTTAATAATGAAGACTATGCTCAACATACCGGTGCTAGTACAATGAATGATTTACCCAATACTAGAAATTTAAATGGTTTATTAGAGGTAATCAATACCGTGTCTCAAACTATTATTGGATATACATGGTTTGCTACCTATCCTATTGGATCAGCTTGTGCTCACAACTACTATAGAGCAAATACTGCAAAAACTTGGACGGATACCAAGGCAGATGCTACTGCTGCTGGAGTTGCTCTAGGGATACCAGCTGACCTTTTAGTATACAATTCACAGGAAGAATTTGACTATCTATTTAACAACCATAGTCCCAGTACAGCAAACACATGGATTGGGCTGCGCCAATACACAGATAGAGGTGACTTCTTAGAACCCGGAGGGGGTTGGTATTGGGATGATGGTACACCTATTGACAATAGTGCTTCCAAACTAAAATATCAAATTACAATTGCCTTAAACGGAATTACAGATGGAGATGAGTTGATATCTGTAAATCCAGTAACAGGTCCAGCCTCTATTTTTAATTGTGCTGGTGTTTCTGCCATAAACCAAATCAATGGGACTAATCAGGTTTACTTAAATGATAAGTTAGACCCCTATATAGTAAGTTCTTCTATTTCAGATGACAACACCACAGTTCGAGTGATTTTTAACGAAACTATATTTACCGATGCAGCAAATAACCCAATGCTGAATACAGACTTCGAACTATTCCTAGTTCAAAACGGGAGTGTAGCTAGTTTAAGCTCCATCAACCCTTCTTCGATAATAAACTATGGGAATAGAATTTTTGATTTAATTCTACCCATGATTGGACTCCCTATGTCGGGCAAAGAAGTTTTAACCGTTCTTCCTGCTTTAGGGGGTGTTTTTGATGCAGCAAGCAATACAGCTTCTTCGACTCAAATCAATAATTCAGTGGGTTTTAATCCACCCAAAACAGGGCCAATCTATTTGAGTAACATCTACAAAACCTCAACAGTTTCTGGGACATTAGCTGTTGCTTCCGAAACATTTTTATGTGATGATGTTACATTTAACAACTACAACCAGGCGTATCATGATGGAGTTATTTTAGAGCCACAAGTCGGGAATTATTTGCTGTATAACAAGAATTACTCCTACCCTTCGATCTTGATTCAAGGCTCTGATTTTGGTTACTTTCATCTTCGAGGATTTGATAGAATCCTTGAGGTTCGTAAATCGGATGGACTAATCGTTGCCAAATATTCTTGTTTATAATCATCGAGTTTTTCCTTCTTACGAGACTATTCGTTTTTTAATTGTCTACCTTGTTGGAACATCAAAATTCTAGCATGCAACAAAAAAAATCGACCGCTTCTATTGCTCAAATTATCTTACTAATTCTAGCGGGGGAATCTGTTTTTATTTTACCCTTTGTATTACCTCGGATTTTTAGGCCCACCTTTTTAGACGTATTTGAGCTGACCAATTTTCAACTCGGGGGCTGTTTTTCAATCTATGGAACCGTCGCCCTTTTGTCGTATTTATACGGAGGCGCTATTGCTGATAAGTTCTCCCCAAGAAAACTCATAGCTGGGTCTTTATTTCTAACGGCATTAGGAGGTTTGGCTTTGTCAACATTCCCCTCTATCAACACATTACAATTAATCTATGGCTATTGGGGCTTTACTACAATTTTTCTATTTTGGGGGGCTATGATCAAGGCTACACGCGTTTGGGGAGGAACAACAAAACAAGGAAGTGCTTTTGGGTTTTTAGAAGGCGGTCGTGGGTTTGTTGCAGCTACCATTGGTGCAATTGGCGTTTACATTTTTTCCGTAATCCTGCCGAGTAATATCGCTACTGCTATGCTTGTGGAACGTCAAGATGCCTTTCGTTATGTCATTCTATTCGCATCTGGGCTTGCCTTTATTGTAGGAGGGCTCGTCTTCTTCTTTATGGATAATTCTGAAAAAGCAGATGCACCAATAAATACATCTGATTCTTCTTTAAAAAACATTAAAGAGGTATTCAAAATTCCTTCTGTATGGTGGTTGATGTTGATTGTATTATCTGCTTATGTGGGTTATAAACTGACTGATATTTTTTCTTTATACGCCTCAGAAATCATGCTCTTTGATGAAGTAAAAGCTGCACAGGTTGGGACGTTCCAACTGTATATCCGACCGATTGTTTGCGTAGTCATTGGTTTATTGGCTGACAAGTCTCGAGGATCTTTATGGATTATTTTTGGGTTTGCTGTGATGTTGAGTGGGGCACTTATTTTTGCAACTGGACTGGTTCAGTCGGGGTTGAACTTTTTGTTTTTCTTATCCTTAATCATTACCGCAACAGGAACCTATGCCATTCGAACATTATATTTTGCTGTTTTACAAGAAGGTAAAATTCCCCTCGCAATAACCGGAACGGCGGTCGGATTAATATCTGTTGTGGGGTATACTCCAGATATTTTTGTGGGACCAATCATGGGGTACTTATTAGATAATTCCCCCGGAATTGTTGGACATCAACAGGTTTTTATGATGTTAGCGCTATTTTCTGCTCTCGGATTAATTGCATCAATTCGATTTTCTAGGTTAGGTGTTCTTAAAAACAGTTAATTGTGCTTTACCTAAAGATATTTACTATATTTAAATAAAAAATGGAATTAATAACCACCCTTTCTCAAATCGTAATTGCTGCATCTATATTAATTGTTTGGGTCTTTCGATTTGATAATATTGTAATAGAATTCAATCATTTTGGCTTACCCGATTTGCTTCGTAGTGTGGTCGGAGCTGCAAAAATAGCAATGGCAACACTTTTGGTTGCAGGTATTTGGTATCCTGCTCTCATTCTAGTTCCTGCTGGGGTGATTGCATTTTTAATGCTTTGCGCCCTTTACGCGCACTTTAGTGTACGCAATCCGATGCAAAAATACCTTCCGGCTTTTAGTCTACTATGTCTTTCCCTATTTCTTGTTGCTGGTCAAATGAACCTCCTGTAAATGTCTCAAATTTACTGGTTATCTTATTTTTCTGGGCTCTCTTTCCTTGGCTTTGGATTCAGCTGTTTTTTTAGTAATAAAATGGTTTTAGAATTTCAGCGGTATCAACTGGCTCGTTTCAGAACAACAACTGGGTTTTTTCAAATCGTTGGCGCCATTGGCCTTTTGTGTGCAAGTCAAAGTGGATTGATTTGGTCTATTAGTTCTCTGGGATTAAGCATTTTAATGCTTCTCGGCTTCATTGTTCGTTTAAAAATAAAAGACAACTGGATTCAATCGTTTCCTTCTCTTTTTTACATGGTTTTAAACGGCTACATTTTCTGGCAGACTACTTTATTTATTTAAGTTGCTATTTGCAATCATTGTTTTATATCTGTAACTTCGAAAAGATTTAAAACTATATTATTATGAAAAATTTATTATTAGGTGTATTTACATTATGCACAACATTTCTTTCTGCCCAAGAATACCATTGGACAGCTTACAATTTTACAGTTGCTCCTGAAGACGTAGAGATTGTTGGAAAACTTGTTGGAGATTATTTTGGAGTTGAAGGAAATAAAGCAGCAGGTGTATCTGTTTTTTTATTCGAAAATCACTTCAGTGATAATGGAATGAACTTTTCTCATTCGCTCATTTTTACTGGTACTATTGATGCAGTTGGAGCACAATATGCTCTAGATTCAGGTGCAAAATGGCAGTTGTTTCTTACTAAAATGAATCGATACACAAACGATTATTCTTCAGCAGCTGGAAAAAGTGTGATATCATTCGGAAAACCGGGATCTCATCCCATTCAGAACCTTTATTCGATGAGAATTGAAGATCAAACGAAATTTGCTAAAGCCTTTACAAAATATCACAGCAAATACAGTCCTAGTGACAGAAGAGTTACGCTTGGACGCGTTGGTTTAGGAAGAAGCCCTGATGGAGAAACCCATTACATCCTTGTTGGAGTTGATGATTTCAAAACTGCAATGAGCTCAGGAAGCTACAGAGAAAACAACAAGGCTGCAATGGCAGCTTGGAAAGAATACTGGGAAAATACAGGAGAGGTAAAACTAATCCGATCTTCAACGCGTGTTATGCTGGGTAAATGGTAAGCACTAGCTTGTAAAAACAATACCATTTTTATTAAAATCACTCCAATGCATTCCGATGCGGAGTGATTTTTTGTTTTATCACTAGGGCATCATTAAACACAAAAGGCTTGGGCATCATGCTGGGGGTTCGTGCCTTCATTTCAACCCAAGGATTGTCCATAAGATCAAAAGAATATTCTAATAATGTAAACGAAGGGGTTCGTTCTTTTGAAATGGTGTACGAAACTTCAAGTGCATCCATTCCATACACATAGAACGTAAGAAGTCTAGTATTGGATTCGGTATAAGACAACTTATTTTTAACCGCAACTCCATTAAATGCTAGGGAATTAAAGGTCATTTCTTGGTCTAAATATAATCGCAGAACATTTGATTTTTTCTGAGGAATTAATTTAAACGTGACTGTCCGTTGATCTCCTACAAGCGTATCTTGAAGTAGCGTTGGTTGATAGTGTGGTATTACTTTCGCAGGCGCTTCCGCTGCAAAAGTGTATCCTGAATTGTATTTACTTTTTGCTGCAGATGTTACAACAGAAGCTGCTGTCTTGGGTTCAGTTCCAAGATACGATCGCGTCCAATCGTCTAATACAGTGTCATAGGTTAACCAGTAGGCCTGCTGAGCATCTAGGTCTTGGAAATACATAAGACTATTGGGCTTTTTCCGGTCTTCGTTGAAATCACTTGTACTATGTGCTTGAACAAAAAAGATAAGAGCAAGCAAAACAAAGCTTTGAGCTAAGCGTTTTTTGTAGGTATAACCACTCAAAAAAGAAAGTAACAATCCAAAAAGTAAGACTGTAAAAACAGTGCTGATTACAATCGTCTTTAGACCCAAACCAACCGGGAAGGTTTGGATTAATGGACTGAATAGAACTACTGCTGGGGTGGCCAAAACCAAATGAATCAAAGGATTTACTTCTTTTTGCTTTAGAAGCAACCCAAATGAAATTAAGGCGCAGTAAAAAGGAAGGATGAAATAAGCAGCTCCCTTCAGGTAAATCGCAAGGAGAATATTGATCAGCAACCAGACCAAAAGTGGAGTAACAAAAAGGTTTGCTGTGGTTATTTCTTTTTGAAATTTAGTATACATATACCACGTTATTCCGAGTGATAAAGAAACGAAGAATGCAATATAGGTATGTCCATTGTATGTAAATCCATGAAGGATTTCTTGGTAGTGTGGGTATATTTTAAGTAGTGTTGACCATCCATAAAAACCAATAAAAAGAGCTCCCGCAACAGCAAATAAAAACGGTATCGAACCTTTCACAATATAAATCGGTTTTAATTTTTTCGTTCTAAATCCAAAAAAAAGTAAGCCCCCAAACAACAGAACCGCTCCAAAAACAGAAGGCATCACCCAATTAAAAGGATAGGCTATCATTTTCAGTATTGGAAAATTCGTGTATACATAGTCTTCATCGCTTTTGACTTGCTCTAAATCTGCATCTGCAAAATAATGCAGCAAAGGCATTAAAT
>JABAZL010000124.1:1504-2625 GCA_018608425.1 Flavobacteriaceae bacterium | reverse complement strand
AAAGACTATTCTACAGCCTTTAGTGTTTCCATTATTTTTTCTTCTAATTCATCCATTAAATCAGGATTTTCAGTCAAGATTGTTTTTACAGCATCGCGGCCTTGTCCTAGTTTGGTTTCACCATAGCTGAACCAAGAACCAGATTTTTTAATAATCTCGTAGTTAACACCTATGTCAATAATTTCTCCGATTTTGGAAATCCCTTCGCCATACATGATATCAAATTCCGTAGTTCTAAACGGCGGAGCTACTTTATTTTTCACAACTTTTACACGGGTTTTATTACCCAATACCTTTGCATCGGCATCTTTTATTTGCGTTGATCTACGGATATCCAAACGAACAGATGCATAAAACTTCAATGCGTTTCCACCTGTTGTAGTTTCAGGATTTCCGAACATTACACCAATTTTTTCACGCAGCTGGTTGATGAAAAATACGGTACAGTTTGTTCTGCTGATAGAACCCGTTAGTTTCCGAAGTGCTTGAGACATCAAACGTGCGTGAAGACCCATTTTGGAGTCTCCCATTTCTCCTTCAATTTCACTTTTAGGCGTCAAGGCAGCAACAGAATCAATTACAACGATGTCAACAGCACCCGAACGAATTAAATTATCGGCAATTTCTAGCGCTTGTTCTCCATTGTCTGGTTGCGAGATGATGAGTTCTTGAACATCTACACCTAATTTTTCAGCATAAAAACGATCGAAAGCATGCTCAGCATCAATAAAGGCTGCGACACCTCCTTTTTTTTGACATTCTGCGATTGCATGTAAGGTCAAGGTTGTTTTACCAGAAGATTCTGGTCCGTAAATCTCAATAACCCTTCCCGTTGGGTAGCCACCCACACCGAGAGCAATATCAAGACCTAAGGAGCCCGAAGAAATTGATTCTACTTCTTCAATAGCCGAATCGCCCAATCTCATTACAGATCCTTTTCCGTAGGTTTTATCTAGTTTGTCTAAGGTAAGCTGAAGCGCTTTTTGCTTCGCTGCTTTATCGTCTGCCATAGTTTTTTTCTTTCCTGCTAAGGTACTATTTTCTTTATTTTGAAGTGAGGCTAGACCCAAAGGGTTTATTAACAATATATCATTTGCTTATAAATACAATTCATCATACCA
>JABAZL010000124.1:0-1404 GCA_018608425.1 Flavobacteriaceae bacterium | reverse complement strand
CACGCTGTATGATTGCAGAAATTTTCTTACATTTCCGTTGAATTGAATTCCCAAATCAAGACATATGGAAGTAAACAACCACATCAATTACATCGAATTCAAGGCACATGACCTTGAAAAAGTCAAAACATTTTACACAACAACCTTTGGATGGACTTTTACAGATTATGGTCCGACCTACACTGCTTTTTCTGACAGTGGAATTGCAGGAGGTTTTGAGCATACAGACGAGCCCATCGTAAATGGAGTTTTGGTAATTTTAGGCCATACGGACCTTGAAGCAATTGAAAAAAAGGTCAAAGAAGCTGGAGGGGAAATTGTCTTAGAAACCTTTTCTTTTCCTGGTGGACGCCGTTTTCATTTTAAAGATCCCACCGGAAATGAGCTCGCCATTTGGTCAGAAACCTAATTTTTGGTCGGATCTTCAAAACATTCTTTTAGCACATTTCTTTTTTTTACCTTTGTCAAATCATTCACCTTAAACAAGTATAGCATGCAACTGTACAATAAATTAAGCGCGAAGGAACGAGCGGTAATGCTCGAAGAAGCCGGAACCGAGCGGCTCACGCTATCCTTTTATCAATATGCCCATATTGGAAACCCACAGCTTTTTAGAGACCATCTGTTCTTAACCTGGAATGCCCTAGAGGTATTAGGACGTATTTATGTTGCACACGAAGGAATCAATGCACAATTATCTGTTCCTGCACCACGATTTGAGGAATTCAAAGCCCATTTGGATGAGGTTACATTCTTGAAAGACATTCGACTGAATATTGCCATTGAACAGGATCTTAAATCCTTTTTAAAACTAAAAGTCAAAGTACGAGACAAAATTGTAGCCGATGGTCTAAACGACGATACCTTCGATGTAACTCAAAAAGGACAACACCTCAATGCCGCAGGCTTCAACGATATGCTTGCAGACCCCAACACCATTTGTGTGGATATGCGGAATCATTATGAGAGCGAAATTGGACATTTCAAAGGAGCTGTTACGCCCGATGTAGATACGTTTAGAGATTCTTTGCCAATTATTGAAGAAGATTTGGAAGCCCAAAAAGAAGAAAAAAACCTTTTGATGTATTGTACGGGAGGTATCCGATGCGAAAAAGCAAGTGCTTATTTTAAGCACAAAGGGTTTAAAAACGTTTACCAACTAGAAGGAGGTATTATTGAATACACCCGACAGGTAAAAGACCAGGATTTGGAGAATAAGTTTGTTGGGAAAAACTTTGTATTTGACGAACGCCGAGGAGAACGTATTTCCGACGACGTCGTTGCTCATTGTCATCAGTGCGGAACTTCTTGTGATTCTCATGTAAACTGCGCCAACGAAGCGTGCCATTTGTTGTTTATTCAATGTGAAAGCTGCAAAGAACAAATGCAAAACTGCTGTTCCGA
>JABAZL010000056.1 GCA_018608425.1 Flavobacteriaceae bacterium | reverse complement strand
CCTTCCGCTTCTACAAGCGCTTTTTTACAATCCATCATACCAGCACCTGTGGCCTGACGTAATTTATTTACTTCTGATGCAGTAATTTTCATCTGTATAATTTATTAAAAGATCAATTTAGATTAAGCTTCTGTTGGAGCTTCACCTTCTTCTTTAGTTGGAACTTCAGCAGCAGGAGTTTCTACAACGGGTGCTTCAACAACTGGTGCAGCTTCTGCAACTGGAGCAGCTTCTACAGCCGGTGCAGCTTTGGCAGCAGCCTCATCTTCTTTCCCTTTGTTTTCAGCATCTTTTTCAGCTTGACGATTTTTAAGACCAACAGCAACTGATTGAGTTACTAGGCTTAAAATCTTTTCAACAGATTTAGACGCATCATCATTAGCAGGGATTACAAAATCTACATCTCTAGGATCAGAGTTTGTATCTACCATAGCAAAAATTGGAATTTTCAATTTTTGAGCTTCTTTGATAGCGATGTGTTCTCGTTTGATATCAACTACGAATAATGCAGCAGGAAGACGCGTCATATCGGTAATTGAACCTAAGTTTTTCTCAAGCTTAGCACGCAAACGATTTACTTGTAATTTTTCTTTCTTAGAAAGAGTTTCGAAAGTACCGTCTTTTTTCATACGATCAATCGCAGCCATTTTCTTTACTGCTTTACGAATGGTAACAAAGTTTGTTAACATTCCGCCGGGCCAACGCTCGGTGATATACGGCATGTTGATACTACCTGCATGACTAGCAACGATATCTTTAGCTTGTTTCTTGGTTGCAACAAATAAGATTTTACGTCCAGAGGCTGCAATTTTTTGCATTGCTTCTGACGCTTCGTCAATTTTAGCTGCAGTTTTGTAAAGGTTGATGATGTGGATTCCATTACGCTCCATGTAAATGTAAGGAGCCATGTTTGGATTCCATTTTCGGGTTAAGTGACCGAAATGTACGCCTGCATTTAGCAGGTCTTTTACGTCTATGTTTGCCATTGTTGTTAGTTTACGTTCCGTAAGTTAGCAATAGTGAAGTGGCTTTTTTCAAAGGCCTTCACCATTTAGATGCTAAACTAAATCTCGTTTTCACGAGTGGGCAACGGGTGATTAAAATATGAACGAACCCTTTTTTTAAAAAAGGGCAAAAATGATATTAACGTTTAGAGAACTGGAATTTCTTACGAGCTTTCTTTTGACCGAATTTTTTACGTTCAACCATACGAGGATCACGAGTCAATAAACCTTCTGGTTTAAGAGCCAAACGATTTTCTTCGTCGATTTTACATAAAGCACGAGAGATTGCTAAACGAACTGCTTCAACTTGTCCGTTAGATCCACCACCTACTACTGTGATTTTTACATCATAGTTCCCTTCCGTTCCTGTAAGAGCAAAGGGCTGAACCACTTTGTACTGTAAGGCTGGTGTAGGGAAATAATCTTTGTACTCTTTTTTATTAACCGTCATTGATCCATTGCCTTCAGACAAGAATATTCGAGCTACAGAAGTCTTACGACGTCCAATTGTGTGTATTACCTCCATTATTTGAGTTTGCTTAGTTTAATTGTAGTTGGATTTAATCCTTCGTGTGTATGCTCTGAACCACTAAATACTTTAAGGTTTCTGTATAAAACAGCTCCTAGTTTATTTTTAGGTAACATTCCACGTACAGCGTTTTCAACCAAACGTGTTGAGCTTTTGTTGTACAATTGCTCAGCAGTTAATTTACGCTGTCCACCAGGATAACCTGTGTGACGGATGTATACTTTTTGTTTCCACTTGTCTCCTGATAATTCAATTTTATCTGAATTGATCACGATAACATTATCTCCACAATCTACGTGAGGAGTATAATTTGGTTTGTTTTTACCACGAATGATTTTGGCAACCTCAGAGGCCATTCTTCCTAAAGGCATTCCGGCAACGTCTACCATAACCCATTGTTTGTCAACGGTATTACTATTAGCAGAGATGGTTTTGTAACTTAGTGTATTCACAATATATGTTTTTTATCTGTACAATTTCCCCCATTAGAGGGCTGCAAATGTACTACATTATTCTTTTTGAGGCAATAGAGACCGAGTCTTTTTTCATAAAAGTTCGGAACTAGCTTCCTAGGATTCAATGTTGAAGCATTTTTTTAGAAATGCAGACGTCTTTTTCTAGAACGGAAGGTCGTCTTCAACT
This sequence comes from Flavobacteriaceae bacterium, assembly GCA_018608425.1. Classification (GTDB taxonomy): domain Bacteria; phylum Bacteroidota; class Bacteroidia; order Flavobacteriales; family Flavobacteriaceae; genus Arcticimaribacter. Next base: position 451 of record JABAZL010000056.1, on the reverse strand, counting down.
GCTCGATCTGCTTCGTCAGTTGCCTGAAAAGATGATGCGGGTGGCATTGGGGGCATTTCTGGGGCTGCAGCTGCTGCTTGGCCTTCGATTCTCCATCCTTGTACCGAGTTGAAGTATTTGGTTTCTCCTTGTGGATTGACCCATTCTCTTCCTCTTAAGTTGATGCCGATTTTTACGGGTTGACCTACATTAAAAGAATCCAATAAGTCACATTTGTCTTGAACAAATTCAACTAAAATGTGCTGTGGATACTGTTCTTCCGTAGTTACTACTACTTCACGTTTTCTGAATCCATTACCACCGTAGGTCTTTGTTTCATCAAGCCATTTTATTTTCCCTGCTACTTCCATAAGTTCTTTAGATTTTACTAGCCACAAAAATATAAAAATTTAGGGAGCTAATCCAACAGAATTCCTTTTTCCTTTTTATGTTACCTTCGTAAGGTAGATTT
>JABAZL010000156.1 GCA_018608425.1 Flavobacteriaceae bacterium | reverse complement strand
TATCGCTTTTTTGATGAATCTGATGAGCGACAAGTTCTTTTCCAGTTCCATTGGGTCCTGTGATTAGAATTCGAGCTTGCGTTGGAGCAACTTTATTGATCAATTCAAGTACTTTCTTTATTGATGAAGCCCCGCCAATGATATCGTATTTTTTTGCAATCTTCTTTTTCAATCGCACATTCTCCTTGGTCAGATGCTTGCTAGCAATTGCATTTCGAACTGAAATTAAAAGGCGATTCAAATCGGGTGGCTTCGGAATAAAATCATAGGCACCAACTTTCATTGCATGAACAGCAGTCTCAACATTTCCATGACCAGTCAACATTATAAAAGGAGTCGATATACCTGATTTTTTAGCTTGTTCCAAAACTTCAAGACCATCCATTTTAGGCATCTTAATGTCACATAGAATTAGATCAAATTCTTCGTCATTTATGAGCTTAATACCTTGCTTACCATCTACAGCCTCAGACAGCACAAACTCGCTGTTCTCCTCGGTTAAAATTTTTACTAATACGCGACGAATAGGTTCTTCGTCTTCTATAATTAATATTTTAGTCATTCGTTTGGGGTTCTACTTGGTTAAGCCATACTGTTCTTTGTGGGAAAGGTATATCAATGGCATTGGTATTAAAAACTTCATAAATCTTATATCGCACATCACTTTTAATCAAACTCGCTGAAAAACTATTATTGAGAGTAAAAGAAAGTTTAAGATCTAGAGCATTATCACCAAAATCGTTAAAAAGAACATCGGGTTTGGGTTCTTGAAGAATTTCGGGAAACTCTTTAGTCAAATCAATCAATAATTTTTTTACACGTTTTAGATCCGTTCCATAAGCCACACCGACACTAACATATTCTCTTGTCAGTGTTCCGTTCTCTGTCCAATTGTACAAAATGGATGTTAAGAATTTATGGTTGGGTATGATCAGCACTTTGTTATCAATGGTTACTGCTCTGGTGGTTCTAAGCGTTATGTTTTCTATTTTACCAACTTGACCATCTAGTTGAATTATATCGCCAACATGAACCGTTTGGTCAGCTATAATGAATACTCCAGAAATGATGTCTTGAATAAACGTTTGCAATGCTAAACCAACACCAACTAACAAGGCTGCAGAAGCTGCAAAAATAGCAGTAACATTTACTCCTATATTATCAAAAGTGATTAGGGTTACAATGACATAAACAAAGTAGTTGAAGAAAGAGAAAATACTTTGAAAAGTAAATTGAGCTTGTTTGTTTAATGTACGTTGTACAATACGGCGCACCAATTTCAGAAAGTAACGGGTAAAAACAAAAACAATTATGATGATAAGAATCGACTTCACAGAAAAAGAAATCGAAGAACCAAAGTTAAAATTGTAATTGAAAAAATCTAAAAACTGCTGCATGAACAATGAATAATGTACTCAAATATAAAACAAAAAATAGGGCTAAAAACAAAACCCACCCTTAAAAAGGGTGGGAAAAATTATGTGAAAAAGAAGATGATCCTAAAAAGGTTCATAATCCAAAACACACGATTATGTTGTTAATATAAATTAGGCAAACATATCTTTTACTTTTTCAAAGAATGATTTATCTGATTTCTCAGGTTTAGGAATGAAGTTTTCATCTTCCATCATTTTTTGAAAAAATTGTTTTTGCTCTCGGTTTAATGTTTTTGGAGTCCAAACATTAATATGAACCAACAAGTCTCCTTGACCGTAACGATTAACATCAGGCAGTCCTTTTCCACGCAAACGGAGGGTTTTCCCTGATTGTATTCCAGACTCTAATTTGATTCGAACCTTTCCTTCTAGGAGATCAAATTCTTTTGAAACTCCCAGAGTAGCTTCTGATATTGATATGTACAAATCGTAATGAATGTGATTTCCTTCACGCATAAAACGATCATGAGCGTACTCTTCTATCAAGACAATTAAATCTCCAGAAACTCCGTTTCCTGGAGCTGCATTCCCTTTACCTGAAACCTTCAACTGCATGCCATCTTCTACTCCAGCTGGAATTTGAATAGAAACGGTTTCTTCCTCTTGAACCATCCCTTGAGCATCACTGCCTTTGGGTCTATTAGAAATTGACTGACCAGAACCCGAACAAGAAGGACAGGTTACAGCAGTTTGCATACGACCCAAAATAGTATTCGTGATTCGTACGGTCTGACCAGATCCTTTACAAGCAGCACAGGTGCTATAAGAAACACCCTTAGCCTGAACTTTACGTTTTACTTTTGCTTTCTTTTCTACACCAGATGCAATTTCTTCTAGGGTTAATTTGACACGGATTCTTAGGTTACTTCCTTTTACTCTACGCTGACCACCGCCGCCGCCAAAGCCGCCGCCAAAACCACCACCGCCGCCAAAAATATCTCCAAATTGGCTGAAGATATCATCCATATTCATTCCACCGCCGCCAAATCCTTGGCTACCGTCAAATGCGCTATGTCCGTATTGGTCGTATTTAGCTTTCTTATCATTGTCACCCAAAATCTCATATGCTTCCGCAGCATCTTTAAATTTTGCTTCAGCACTTGAATCATCAGGATTTTTATCCGGATGAAACTCAATCGCTTTTTTACGATATGCTTTTTTAATCTCAGAAGCTGATGCTCCTTTGGAGACTC
>JABAZL010000150.1 GCA_018608425.1 Flavobacteriaceae bacterium | reverse complement strand
ATTGGTCATAGCTGAATATGTTCCATACAACTCCTTGAACAAAGATTTTGTGTTCATACATAGACACCAACTTCCCTAAACTTTCAGGCGTTAGTGCATCAATCATAAGGGTATTGGTTGGGTTGTTCCCTTTGAATATTTTAAAAGGGAGTAAGGCTTCAATCGCTTCAGGACTTTTGTCTGTATTAGCCAATTCTTTTTGTACTGCCACCCCGTCTTTTCCTTGCATTAGGGCTTCGGTTTGCGCCAAGAAGTTCGCCATTAGTTTTTGGTGATGGTCTTCTTCTCCATAAAGGGATTTTTTGAAGCCAATAAAATCAGCAGGTATCAATTTTGTTCCTTGATGAATCAATTGAAAAAAGGCGTGTTGTGCATTTGTACCCGAACCTCCCCAAATAATCGTACCGGTTTGGTAGTCGATAGGATTTCCATTTCGGTCTACACTTTTCCCATTACTTTCCATAATCCCTTGTTGAAGGTAAGCAGGTAAGTTTCTTAAGTACTGTGTGTACGGAATAATCGCTTCGCTTTCGGCACCCCAAAAGTTGTTGTACCAAACGCTTATTAAGGCTAAAACAACAGGAATATTTTTTTCAAAAGGGGTTTTTCTAAAATGGGTGTCCATTGCATTTGCACCCTTTAGAAGGGCTTCAAAATTATCTGCACCAACGGCTAAGGCAACACTCAATCCAACCGCAGACCAGAGTGAAAAACGTCCACCTACCCAATCTTTCATTGGAAATACATTATCGGGATGAATCCCAAAGGCTTCAATTTTTTCTAGGTTGGTAGAGACAGCCACAAAATGTTTTGCGATTGCATCTTCAGATGCATGCTGTAAAAACCATTTGCGAATGGTATTGGCATTGGTGAGCGTTTCTTGAGTAGTAAAGGTTTTAGAAACGATGACAAATAAGGTCGTTTCTGGATTTAGTTTTTTGAGAATTTCGTGAACGTGATCCCCTTCTACATTAGAAACAAAGTGGGTGTTGAGGTGGTTTTTATAAAACTCTAGACCTTCGACAATCATAGCTGGCCCTAGGTCTGATCCCCCAATTCCGATATTAACTACATCGGTAATGGCTTTGCCTGTAAATCCTTTATGGTTTCCAGAAATTATTGCAGAAGTAAACTGACTTATTTTTTCTTTAACAGCAAAAATCTCAGGAATAACATCGAGTCCATCGACAAAAACCTGATCACTTTCTTGCGCTCTAAGTGCCGTATGGAGTACAGCTCTATCTTCTGTTTGATTGATTGCGTCCCCATCAAAATAAGATTCGATAGCACTTTTTAAACCACATTCTTCTGCAAGTTCTTGAAGTAAAGACAAGGTTTCTGTACTCAAACGGTTTTTAGAATAGTCTACTAAGAAATCTTCCCAGTGAATGGATAAAGTTGCAAATCGACTTTTTTCACTTTGAAAAGCATCTTGAATGCGTTCGTTTTTTTGTATTTCAAAATGCGCTTCTAATTTTTTCCACGCTTTTGTTTGGGTTGGGTTTATAGTATTTAATGCCATAATATTAATTCGATGCTAGGATTATGTTTTCTTTTTTTTCTTCAAAAGAAAGACAGTTGAGTTGTGTTTTTACCGGTTCTATATAGGTTAGAAACTGGTTTTTTAATTTTTTAGAAATGGGTTTTGCTTCGGGAAGCTTTTGTTTGAAAGGATCTACTTGTCTACCGTTTTTCCAGAAACGATAACACACATGTGGGCCTGAGGTATTTCCGGTCATTCCAACCCAGCCAATTACGTCGCCTTGTTTGACGTATTGACCAACGCGAACTTTACGTCGCTTCATATGCAGGTATTGCGTAGCGTAAGTGTTGTTATGCTTGATTTTCACATAATTACCATTTCCTCGACTATAGCTTGCCTTTGTGACAGTGCCGTTTGCTGTAGCCATAATTGGAGTTCCAACGGCTGCGGCATAGTCTGTGCCTTTATGAGGTTTTACGCGACCGTAATAGGCGATCCTTCTTTTGAGGTTGTAACGAGAAGAAATTCGACTGAAAGAAACCGGGGCTTTAAGAAATGCTCGGCGTAGGTTTTTTGCGTTATCATCAAAATAATCAACGATACCCTTGATACTGTCGGTCTGAAATTCGAAGGCATATAGCGGTTTATTTCGATGCTCAAAATAGGCAGCTTTTATCTTTTCAATACCAACCGAAATACTATCGTCGACAAAGCGTTCGGTGTATATAACCTTAAAACGATCTCCCTTGGCGAGACGGTTAAAGTCGATAGTCCAGGCATAAACATCTGCCAAATAGTAGGTCAAATTACTATTATACCCACTAGCGTTCATGGTGTCGTAAAGGGAACTAGCAATAACTCCAGTAGCCTGAAGCTCAACTACACGAACAGGTTTTTTTACTTTATTTGCGTACAAACTGTCTTTAAGCTGAATAACATCGTAGCTTTCTACACCCGGATGGTATATAAACGCATGCGCTTTTGGAAGACTATCTTTTGTGTATAATACGGTATATGGTTTTCCTATTTTAAGCTTTCGGATATTCACTTCCGACTTTTTAATAACCTGAAGAATGGTGTATACTTCGGGGTAGTCGATCCCGTTTCGTTCTAGAATAGCTCCAAATGTGTCTCCGCGCTTAATTTTAAATTCTTTAGCCTGATATAAGTTATAGTCGTACCCATACTTCATTTTAGGAGTTGGCTGAATAATTTTTTCTTCTGAAGTATCTGTTTTTGCTTCGCTAGTAGTGTTTTTACAAGCATTCAAAACTAGAACAGCAATGAAGATCAAAACGAGCTTATATAAGTTGTTAAAAAGAAGGCTTAAGTTCTGCATAATTTGAATGCAAATTTCGGGATGTTTTGGGGATCAATGATCCTTTTTATTGAAAACTTAACAACAATTCTAGTAGATTTATAGCTTAATTTCAAAGGGGTGCTTCAGGTTTTTAAAATTCTCTAGGTCACATTTAATGGCTCCAACGGCTAAATCTGCTTGAAAGCGAATAGGAATTTTATTTTGATCGTCACTCACCCACAGTGTTACACTTTCTTGTTCTTTAAAAACACGTCCGCTTTGAACATAGGGAATATATTTGCGACAGCGAACTTTTCCAAACTTAGTATTGAGTGTTTCAACACCCAAATACTTGAGTTTAAAAAGATAATTCTCGGCATCGAAAAACATATTAATTTCGACACTTTCGCCCACCTTCATTGCAGAAGTATCATTAATGTTTCGAAGATGATAAAAGGCAGAGATGAGGTCATGTGCATTCGGATTGACCTTAATTTCTTGCTGCTTATTTTTCTTTTTATCGTTGATCTTGGCAATCTCTTTTTCGTGATCAAAGCGAATCTCTAGATCTTTGGTGTAACCACCTTCATTGATGTTTCGAATGAACCAGAGTGGTAAGCCATTTTCTTGACTAAAATAACTATCGTAATAATCTTCCACTTTATAGAGCAAACGTGCCAGTCCAGTTGTTGTTCCGTAGCCTTTGGCGTGGAAGACTGGAACTTTATTGATGGTGTCGGCTTCTAAACTTAAGGTGACGTAGCTGGCATTGAAAAAACCGTAATGAATTCTAAACTGGAACCACTCTCCATCCTTAAACACGTTCTGATCGCTCTCAAGAGATGCTTCAGCTGTATCTAAGTCCATTTGACACCAAGACCCAAAAGAGATCATAAGGAAGCCTAAAAAGAGGACGGTCTTTAGTCGATTCACATTAATTGTTTAATGATTACAAGATAAATAAAATAGGTACATGTAAAAAAAAGATTTATGCTAAGAAAATGTTATTCTTTTTTGACAACCTCCTGAAGCTGAATAAAAAGACGACTTCCTTTTGAGTTTCCAATAAGTTGAATAAGGTCATCTTTTGACGCTTCTTTGATTCGTTTAAAGGATTTGAATTTCTTCAAAAGATTTTCTTTTGTTTTTGGACCAACCCCAGGGATAGCGTCCAAGCCAGATTGCATGGCCCCTTTACTTCTTTTGTTTCGGTGTAAGGTAATTCCAAAACGGTGGGCCTCGTTTCTTAGGAATTGAATGACCTTTAAGCTTTCCGATTTTTTATCTAAATAGAGCGGGACAGGATCCTCAGGAAAATAGATCTCCTCTAAGCGTTTTGCGATTCCAACAATAGCAATTTTCCCTCGTAGACCCAGAAGATCTAAACTCTTTAAAGCGGAAGACAATTGACCTTTCCCACCATCGACTATAATCAATTGCGGCAGGGATTGGTTTTCATCCAATAGGCGCTTGTAGCGTCTAAAAACAACCTCTTCCATGGAAGCAAAATCATCGGGACCTTCAACCGTTTTGATGTTGTAATGACGGTATTCTTTTTTCGTAGGTTTGCCGTTTTTAAAAACCACACAGGCAGCCACAGGGTTCGAGCCTTGAAGGTTGGAGTTGTCAAAGCATTCGATATGTCTTGGCTCAGAAGACAAGCGTAAGTCGAGTTTCATTTGACTCATTAGGCGATCGGTGTGTCGATCGGGATCCACAATTTTTATTTGCTTGAAGCGTTCCATTCGGAAATACTTAGCATTACGCTCCGACAAATCTAAAATCTTCTTTTTGTCTCCAAGTTGAGGGACCGTTACTTTTATTGCTTTTCCAAAATTCAAAGGAAAAGGCAGATAGATTTCGGGAGACTGAGATGTAAACCGTTGGCGAATTTCAATAACCGCTAAGGATAAAATTTCTTCGGGGCTTTCATCTAGCTTTTTCTTCACCTCAATAGTATGCGAGCGGATGATAGAGCCATAAGAAAGCTGTAGAAAATTCACATATCCGTACTGCTCATCGGTGATGATCGAAAACACGTCGACATTACTAATCTTTGGGTTTACAATCGTAGACTTGGATTGATAATTCTCTAGAATCTCGAGCTTCTCTTTAATTTTTTGAGCATCTTCATACTCCATTTTTTGAGCATGCTCTTCCATTTGCGCTTTGAAATCGTGAAGCGAATCTTTAAAGTTTCCCTTGAGAATCGAACGAATGGCTTGAATGTTCTGATCGTATTGTCGTTCGGTCATTTTGTTTTCACAAGGTGCCAAACAGTTACCCATATGATATTCTAAACAGACTTTATATTTATGGGCAGCTACTTTTTCTTCAGACAAATCATAGGTACAAGTTCGAATGGGATATAAGCCACGAATGAGGTCCAACAAAATATAAACCATTTTTTTGTTGGTGTAAGGGCCATAATAATCCGACCCATCTTTAATAACCCTGCGGGTAGAAAAAATCCTTGGGAAACGTTCTTTTTTAATGCAAATCCACGGATAGGTTTTATCATCCTTGAGTAGAATATTATACCGTGGCTTGTATTTTTTGATGAGGTTGTTTTCGAGTAAAAGAGCATCCATCTCACTTTCTACTACAATATGTTCGAGACGGACAATGTTCTTGACCAGTATGCGTGTTTTGTTGCTGTCGTGGTTTTTGTTGAAATAGGAACTCACTCTGCGCTTTAGGTTGATCGCTTTTCCAATATAAATGATCACCTCATTTTTATCGAAGTACTGATACACGCCTGGCTCTTCTGGCAAGGTTTTGATTTGTAAAGATAAAGCAGCGCTCTTCATGAATCTTTTTAAAAGGATTAGTCCCTAAGTTTCTTAGGTTCAACGAAAATAATTATTTTCTTTGTGAGTACAATTTTAACCATGGACAAATCTCAAATAAGAACGCAGTATAAAGAACTCCGAAAAGAACTTTCTGAAATCGAAGTGATGGATAAAAGCTTGCTTATTGCAAACCGATGCCTTGAATTGCCTGTTTGGGAGGAGCAAATTTTTCATTTATTTCTTACGCTAGAAGATCAGAATGAAGTGGATACTGCTCTAATTCTAACCCTTTTGCAGGGAAAAGATAAAGAGGTTGTTGTTCCAAAAATAGCCGATGCAGAACAATTGCAACATTTTTTACTTACCGATCAAACCCGATTTCAAAAAAATGCTTTAGGGATTCCAGAACCTGTTTCGGGAATTGAAATCGAAGCTTCAAAAATAGATGTAGTTTTTGTTCCCTTATTGGCTTTTGACGATAAAGGTCATCGTGTGGGCTATGGCAAAGGGTATTATGATCGATTTTTGGCAACCTGCAGACCCAACTGTATTAAGGTTGGATTATCGTTTTTTGAAAAAGAACAAGATTCTTTTATTATTGAGCCTACAGATATTCCGTTAGATTATTGTGTTACGCCAGAAAAGATCTATCGCTTTTCAAAAGTTTAACCAAAAATCCGTTTGTTGAAGAACAATAAAATTCCAACACCACAGCTGATTGCAAAATCTGCAATGTTAAAAACATATTCAAAAAAAGTATAGGTTTGTCCCCCAACAAAAGGGAGCCATTGTGGCCAAACCCAGGTAGCTAATGGAAATTGAATCATGTCAACAACATGCCCATAAAACAAAGAAGCGTAGCCTTCTTCTGGCATAAATTCGGCAATTTGACCATAACTGTGCGAAAACCAAACCCCATAAAAAACAGAGTCAATGATGTTTCCGATCGCTCCAGCAAGAATGAGACATAGTGCCCAACGAAGTAATTGAGAACTTTGCGTTGTCAAAACTTTCCACAACCATCTTCCTAGAAAACTAATGGCAACAAGACGAAAAAGAGTGAGGATTAGTTTCCCGACTTCTTCGCTAATAAAAGGAACAATATCACTGATTTTAGTTCCCCAAGCCATGCCTTTATTTTCTATAAACAGGAGTTTGAAAAACCCCCAATCTACAATAGCAGGGCCTCCGTAAACTGAAAGCGAGTAGTGGAGTTTGATGTAAATTTTAGACGCCTGATCAATGAATAAAATCAGGATAATCAGTAGTAAGGCTGTCTTACTATTGAGTTTAAAAAAGGAACGATTAGTTGATGTCATAACGGGGATAAAAGTAAGAATTTTAATTGGGGTGTACCACTATATTACCAAGGGTCGTATGTACTTTAATGTTTTTTGGGAGTTGTTGGGAAGCTAAATCATAAAAATGAAGATCTGCGCTTAAGGATTGAATCGAACCTTTTGGGTTTTTTATATTAAAAATAGCAGCACCATGTTCCATCCGGATTTTTAGATTTGCGTATTCACCAGAACAATTTAGCTGCGCTTCCTTAGCAGAAAGTGATAAATCTAAATCTTTGGGAATTGTTAACCAAATCATATTGGCAACTACCTTGTGAGCGCTTAGCTTGTCTCCAGGGTTGTTCCAATTGGGACGTTGATACTCTTCCAGATAAAAATGCATTCCAACAGCACTACTTTTCAGGAAATATAAATCTTGATATTCCCCCTCGGTTTGATAATGCGCCTCAATATTGGGGTCATCATGAGTGCTTATCGCTATAGAGCTGGCCCATGGAAAATCTAAATGGATTGTTTCTATTGCTGAAGCATCCCATTTTTTACGCAGTTGCGTTTGCCCAAACAATAGGCTACAAAAAAGAAGACAGCAAATGCGGAGCATTGATTTACTTCTGCATGTTTTTGGCTTCAATGCTCAGGGTAGCATGAGGAACCAAAACTAAACGTTCTTTTCGAATTAATTTACTCGTAACACGACAAACACCATAGGTCTTATTTTCAATTCGAATTAAAGCATTTTTTAAGTCACGAATGAATTTTTCTTGACGGATAGCCAATTGCGTATTGGCTTCCTTGGACATGGTTTGAGATCCTTCTTCAAAAGCCTTAAATGTAGGAGAGGTATCATCCGTACCGTTATTTCCATCATTCATATAAGCGCTTTTAAGAAGACTTAAATCCTCATTCGCTTTTTCTATTTTTTCTTCGATCAATACTTTAAATTCTGCTAACTCTTGATCGGAGAACCTGTTTTTTATTTCTGTTGACATACTAGTATTCTTTTATTAATATAGCGGTTTTCACATCATCAAACTCAATTAAAACACCTTCTTTCACTTCATCAAGAATATGAATTTCAAGGGTAAGCGTCTCTGTTTTTATATATTCTAAGTTATTATTTAGAGCAGCGTTTAATGAATTGTGAGGTGTCAAATATAAAATAATTTTATCAGTAACCTCAAATCCGGCATCTTTTCTCAAGTTTTGAATTCGATTAATTAATTCTCTTGCAATCCCTTCTTCTTTTAATTCGTCATTCAACTGAATGTCCAAAGCCACTGTAATACCGCTGTTGTTTGCTACCAACCAGCCTTCGATATCTTTCGATTGAATGTCTACATCTGCACTGCTGAGCATTACTTTTTCACCTTCAATAACAAGTTCAATTTCTTCTTGTGTCTCCAAGGTTTTCAATTGATTTTCGTCTAAATCTTGAATTGCTGCAGCAACAAAACGCATGTTTTTACCAAAGCGTGGACCTAGTGTTTTGAAGTTTGGCTTTACTTCTTTCACTAAAATATCGCTTGCATCGTCCAAGAGCTCCAACTCTTTTACATTGATCTCAGAAAGGATTAACTCTTCAACCGCTTGAATTGCTTCTCGTTCTTTTTGATTACGAACGGGAATCATGATTTTTTGGAGGGGTTGACGTACTTTAATTTGTTCTTTTTTGCGTAATGAAAGTGCTAACGAAGCAATGATTCTTGCTTTGCTCATTCGCTCTTCCATAACCACATTACGAGTGGTCTTGTCCGCTGTTGGAAAATCGGCTAAATGAACCGATTGGTCGCTTTCAAATCCAGTCGCTTTGCATAAGTCTAAGTACAAGCGGTCGGCGTAAAATGGTGCTACTGGAGCCATCAATTTACTGATCGTTAGCAAGCATTCAAATAAGGTTTGGTATGCCGATATCTTATCTTCTTGGTATTCACCTTTCCAAAACCTTCTTCTTGAAAGACGTACATACCAATTGCTTAATATTTCTTGAACAAATTCTGAAATTGCACGAGTTGCACGAGTGGGTTCATAATCGTTGTACGCATCATCGACAGTAGCGATGAGTTTGTTTAATTCCGATAAAATCCACTGATCCATTTCATTGCGCTTTATAAGCGGAATCGCTTCTTCTTTATATGTAAAGTTGTCAATGTTTGCATACAAGCTAAAGAAGGCATAGGTGTTTTGAAGCGTTCCAAAAAACTTACGCGAAACTTCGGCAATTCCTTCTAGATCAAATTTTAAATTATCCCACGGATTGGCATTTGAAATCATATACCAACGAGTGGCATCTGGCCCGTAGGTTTCGAGGGTTTTGAAGGGATCTGCTGCATTACCCAAACGCTTCGACATTTTCTGACCACTTTTGTCTAAAACCAAACCGTTTGACACAACATTTTTATACGCTACTGAGTCAAAAACAAGAGTTCCAATGGCGTGAAGCGTATAGAACCATCCACGAGTTTGGTCTACTCCTTCTGCAATATAGTCAGCAGGAAACGCTTCGTTGTTGTCAATTTTCTCTTTGTTTTCAAAAGGATAATGCCATTGAGCATAGGGCATCGATCCCGAGTCGAACCAAACATCGATAAGATCAGCTTCTCGGTTCATTGCTTTCCCAGTAGGGCTGCATAGAACAATTTTGTCTACTGTGTTTTTATGGAGGTCGATGAGTTCATAATTTTCCTCAGACATATTCCCTACTTCAAAAGAAGTAAAGGGGCTTTCGGTCATCAATCCAGCAGCGATTGCTTTGTCAATTTCTTGAACAAGCTCTTTCATTGAGCCAACTAAAATAGTTTCTTGACCATCTTCGGTTCTCCAAATTGGAAGTGGAATCCCCCAAAAACGTGATCGAGATAAGTTCCAGTCATTTGCATTGGCTAGCCAATTCCCAAAGCGTCCCTCTCCGGTTGATTTTGGTTTCCAGTTGATCTGTTGGTTGAGTTCAACCATACGATCTCTTTCCGAGGAAACTTTTACAAACCAAGAATCTAAGGGATAGTATAAAATAGGCTTATCTGTTCTCCAACAATTAGGATAGGAGTGTACGTATTTTTCAACCTTAAAGGCTCTGTTTTCTTCTTTTAATCGAATTGCGATTTCAACATCTACTGATCGTTCCGGAGCAGTTCCGTCAGGGTAGTATTCGTTTTTTACATATTTACCACCGAGGTCTCCTAGAACTTCATGGAATTTCCCTTCTAAAGTAACCAAGGGCTCTTCGTTTCCATAGGCATCTAAAACCAATAAAGGTGGAATTGGAGGTGTAGCTTCTTTCGAAACCTGTGCATCATCGGCACCAAAAGTTGGCGCTGTATGTACAATTCCAGTACCGTCTTCTGTCGTTACAAAGTCTCCTAAAATCACTCGGAAGGCATCTTGAGGATTAACAAGAGGAAGCGGTGCATCTTTCCAAAGTTGGGCGTATCGAATTCCAACCAGGTCTTTTCCAAGAATTTCCTGCCCAATGCGGTAGGGTATCTTTTTATCATTCGGATTATAGGCAGTTAAATCTTCTTCGTTTTCAACGAGAATATATTTTCCAGCAAATTGTTTCCCGACTAAGTCTTGAGCCAAGAGTACGCGAATAGGCAAATGGGTATATTGGTTGAAGGTTTCAACCACTACATAATTTATTTTTTTACCAACTGTCAAAGCGGTATTCGAGGGTAAGGTCCACGGGGTAGTGGTCCAAGCTAAAATATAAAGGTCATCTTCTGCTTGCAAAGCTGCTGGAAGCGTTTCTTTAATGGTTTGAAATTGGGCAGTGATTGTTGTATCGGTAACATCCTGATAGGTTCCGGGTTGATTGAGTTCGTGTGAACTCAGCCCAGTTCCTGCTTTGGGAGAGTAGGGTTGTATGGTATAGCCTTTGTACAAAAGGTCTTTGTCGTATATCTGCTTGAGTAACCACCAAACCGATTCGATGTATTTGGATTTATAAGTAATGTATGGATCTTCCATATCGACCCAGTATCCCATTTCTTTGGTCAAACGGTTCCATACGTCCGTATAGCGCATTACAGCACTCTTACAAGCCTCGTTATATTCTTCAACGCTGATGCTTTTTCCGATTGCATCTTTAGTGATTCCAAGTTCTTTTTCAACTCCAAGTTCAACAGGTAATCCGTGGGTATCCCATCCTGCCTTACGTTTTACTTGATAGCCTTTTTGGGTTTTGTATCGACAAAAAATATCTTTAATGGCTCGAGCCATTACGTGGTGAATTCCGGGCATTCCGTTCGCAGACGGAGGTCCTTCGTAGAACACAAATGGAGGTTGCCCTTCACGTGATGTGATACTTTTTTCAAAAATTGATTTTTCCTCCCAATATGATAAAATCTCTTGAGATACGGCGGAAAGCTTAAGCTGTTTATGTTCTTTAAAACCCATCGGGAACGTGTGTATAAGTTTGCAAAATTAAGGAATTTTATACATTTATACTTTATTAAATCTTTAAGCTCAAAAAAATCTATGAAATTTGATTTCTCACAGCCTATAAAATTGGAAAATGAACGTGTAATCTTGCGTCCATTAGAACAAAATGACTTTACTTATTTGTTGCCTTTTTCGGAGAATGAAAAAGATTTATGGGATTTTTCTCTAACTCCTGCAGCAGGGGCAGAAAACCTGCAAACTTATATCGACACAGCCCTTACTGCCAAAGAAAAATTGCAGGCATACCCCTTTGTGGTTTTCGACAAACACGTTCATAAAGTTGCGGGTAGTACTCGTTTTTATGATATTCAAATTACGCATAATGTATTGAGTTTGGGATATACTTGGTATGGTACAGAATTTCAGCGTACGGGATTGAATCGGAATTGTAAATATTTGTTGTTGTCCTATGCCTTTGATGTGCTTGGGGTTGACCGGGTAGAGTTTCGAGCTGATTTACGAAATGTAAAAAGCATTCAAGCCATGAAACAGATTGGTTGTACTCAAGAGGGCATCTTACGTAGTAATTGTAGTGCATCTGACGGAAGAAGAGACAGCATTGTTTTGAGTATTTTGAAACCAGAATGGGATCAAAAAGTGAAAACACATTTACAGTCTAAGTTGTATTAAAAATCGAGCGTAAGCCCAAGCATCAAGCTTCGACCAGAAGCAGAGATTCCGGAAGCAAATTCGCGATAATGCACATCAAAAACATTTTCTAGTCCGCCTCGAATAATAAGATGCTCTTTCAATGCATAGGAACCCGAGAGGCTAAAAACCGACCAGCTTGGCGTACCTACAAACTGTGGAAGACCTTCTGAATTTATTTCGATAGGCGTTTCGTCTAAACCGTCTTCCCCGCCTAAACTATAGTCTTTGGGATTTTTGGCGCTACTGAATCGGTTTCTAATTCGAATCGAAATTTTGTCTTTGTTGTACTGCAGCATGGTTGCACCATAGAATGGAAGAATAGAAGGTAGTGGACCAAAACCTTCAAGAAAATTGGAATGCGTAAAGGTCAAATCGGATGAGAGTGTGAAATGAGAAGCGAGCTTCCATTTCCCTTCAAAAGAAGCTCCGTGAATTGTTGCAGCTCCCATATTGGCATTGATTTGAGTTTGTACGATATCTTCGTCAAAACGCAACGCAATAACCTGTCCTGTAATTTGATCGGTGTAGTTTGGAGCGAATTTTCTTCCAATATAATTTTTAAGAAATGTACTGTAAAAGCGTAAAGCAAAAGCTCCTTTTTTATTGGGAGTAAAATAAGAGATTCCAAAATCAAGGTTATTGGCGTACTCAGGTTTAAGGGTTGGATTGGGAATTAAAAGGACTCCTTTATGTTCTCTAATTTTGCCTAGATCGTCTATGTTTGGAGATCGAAACCCACTTGAGGCCAGAAAATTGAGTTGCCAACTCGTACTCGGTCGGTAGGTAATGGATAGGCTTCCAGTAAGGGCATCGTTGACGGCATCGATCGTGGTTAAATTCCCAATTGGCGAATCAAATAGCCACTGCGGGTAAACTCCAGCATTTGTTTCCCACTGAGCTTTTAGCCAGGTATGTGTATATCTTCCGCCAGCGGTTAGCGTGGTTTTGGGGCTGAGATCCCATTTAAAGTTTCCATAAAATGCAGCAGAAGTATAATCACTTCCAGCACTAGGATATCGAGTAGGAATGGCAGTTGGGTTGGAAAGGCCAGAAATTTGATTCCCATTTAGAATTAATTCCTGAGAAAAAGCACTGGATAAAACCTTGTTTTTGACCCATTCAAAACCGTAAGCAATACTCCTATTATTTGATTTTAGAGTTTCAAAATCACCATTAAAACTCCAAACTTCAACATTTTCATTTTGATGAGAACGGTTCAGATCATCGAACTTACGACTGATTCTGGACTCTTCGATGTTCTGATAGGCCAGTGTAAAATAGCCCTTATAAAACAAGTTCTTTTTTGGAAAAACTTTGAGCTGGGGGGAAATCAAAAAGCGTTTTTGAGGACCGTAATGCCATTCGGCGAAACGAAGTTCTCCGTCTTTGTATTCATTCAGTTTATCGAATCTAGGAATATCAGTAGAGTTAGAAAACTGAATGTTGAGGGTGAGTAGCTTTTCTTTGGGAAGTTTTACTATGAATTTTTGTAAGACATCAACTTGATCGTAATCAGAGTTTTTTTGAATATTTGGGTTACTGTTTACCGTTGGCTGAGCAAAATATTCTTGCTCTTTATTTTCAGAATGAAAAGGTACCAAGCCCCAAGTGTCGTATCCATGTTTTCTGTTTTCTCCCATACGTAGGTTACCAAACTTCGATATACTGATGCTGCTGTAACTCGCCCAATCTTTAAAACTCAATTCGGTATCAAAATGAGTTACAAAAGATTCATTTGCAGCATTGAAGTTGGAAGAAAAACTATTCTTGATTTTGTCTTTACTATTGATTCGGGGCGTTTTGGTAAAATAATGTACCACACCTCCCAAAGCATCGGAACCATAGCCCACAGAAGAAGAGCCATAAACAACTTCTACACGCTCAATGGCGTTGGGATCGATCGTTATTGCATTTTGAAGATGCCCAGACCTGTAGATGGCATTATTCATTCGAATTCCATCGACAACCAGCAACACTCGATTTGCTTCAAAGCCTCTAAGAACAGGACTACCGCCACCTCCTTGTGATTTTTGAAGCCGAATACTAGGAGCAAGTAAAAGAAGGTCGGCACCGGTTTGTGGGCGGGTTTTTTTAATTTCCTGAGCATCAATAATAGATACTTTTTCGGCGATCTGATTTTTTTTGGTAGGCGTGCGTGCAATTGAAAGAATAACTTCAGAAAGTTCTTTGCGGTCAATATTGAGGCTTACGATATAGTTCTTTCTTTTAAGTTCTTTCTTGGTAAACTGCTGAGGTTCGTACCCCATGTATTGAAAGGATATGATGTCTTTTTGATCAAAAAGTGTAACGGAACATTTTCCGTTTTCATCCGAAGTTGTATTGCGATCTTTAGTTTGATTATACAAGCTGACACCTGCTATAAGTTCTGAGGTTAGGGCATCAATAATTGTCACTTCTTGAGCGGAAATAAACCCAACAAAAAACATAAATAAGAGTGTTAACTTCTTAGGAGACATCGTCAAATATTTCATTGAGAATTTGTAGCGATTTTGGTTTTGAAAAGCCAAGCAAATGTAATTCAAAATACCGTATTAGAGTTTCCAATAGTTCACGCCTTTTCGTTCGGTTTAACTTAAGATTAATACTAGCACCAAAATTCATGCCTAATAATTCCCTGAACACAGGAACTTGACTTCCTTCGATATGTTGTTCTCGGGGCATACTCCTTTCGAAGCAACCAGTTTCTAAATTAAAATAAAGCGCATCCATGGGTTCTTCGTTTGGAAAAAAGCCCAAATATTTAGTCAGGTTGATCAAGAAAACTAAATGAAAATCACTGATGTTGTCGTTAGAATCTAACCAATTAAAAGCAGTTTCAAGAAAAAGGTAAAGTGCTGGATTGTTTTCTCCTTCTTCTTGAATAGCGTTTTTAAGAGTTTCCGCAAGGAATTGAACCAAGGCGTTTTTTTCAATTTTATTCGGAATAGTTTGATACGGTGAGATGACTTTAACTTCTTTAAGAAATTGAAGCTTCCCGTTATTCTTATGGTCAAAAAGAATTTCAAGCTGTGTAAGTGCTTGGAATTGAGATTTGCGAATAGCACCTTTTTTAGCCGTCAAAATCCCTTTCAAAATAAAGGATTGTTTTCCAACAACCTGCGTATAACAATGTGCAATAAGGCTACTGTCACTGTACTTTAGCGTATGAAGCACAATGGCTTTGGTCCTTACTAACATATTTTAGACAACTCCTTGAGCGAGCATTGCATCGGCAACTTTAACAAAACCAGCGATATTGGCACCTTTTACATAATTTACATACCCATCTTCTTGTCCGTATTCAACACACGATTGATGAATTTCACTCATGATGTTTTTTAAACGAGTGTCAACCTCTTCTCTAGTCCAATTGTAACGCAAAGAATTTTGAGCCATTTCGAGACCAGATACTGCAACACCACCAGCATTGGATGCTTTTCCGGGTGCAAAAAGAACTTTGTTTTCAGTAAACGCATGGATAGCTTCAGGAGTTGCTGGCATATTGGCTCCTTCTCCTACACAAACACAACCGCCTTTAATTAGCAATTCGGCATCTTCTAAATGAAGTTCGTTTTGAGTAGCACAAGGAAGAGCAACATCACATGGTACTTCCCATGGTGTTTTGTTTGCGTGAAACTCCGCATTAGGGTAGCGTTCGATATATTGTTTAATACGACCTCTTTGTACATTTTTGATGTCCATGATATGACTAAGCTTTTCAGCATCAATTCCATCTTTATCGTAGATGTATCCACCAGAATCGGAAAGTGTACACACTATTCCACCCAATTGAATTACTTTTTCTGCAGCATACTGAGCCACGTTTCCAGATCCAGAAACAACAACTTTTTTACCGTCTAAGTTTGTTCCTATGTTTTCAAGCATCTTCTGTGAAAAGTAGACCACTCCATAACCTGTAGCTTCGGGTCTGATAAGCGAACCACCCCAGGTTACACCTTTTCCAGTAAGTACTCCTGTAAATTCATTTGCCAAACGTTTGTATTGACCAAAAAGATATCCAATTTCTCGACCACCAACACCAATATCACCAGCGGGGATATCTCGGTTTGGGCCAATGTGACGGAATAATTCTGACATAAAACTTTGACAAAAACGCATTACTTCATTATCACTTTTTCCTTTGGGATCAAAATCAGAACCTCCTTTTCCGCCACCCATAGGAAGGGTAGTAAGGCTGTTTTTGAAAACCTGTTCAAAGGCTAAAAACTTAAGTACACTTATGTTTACACTTGGATGAAAGCGCAAACCTCCTTTATAGGGCCCAATAGCCGAATTCATTTCAATTCGATAACCACGATTAACCTGAATCTCGTTTTGATCGTCCGTCCAAGCTACGCGAAAAAAGACAACACGTTCGGGCTCTACCATTCGGAGTAATATATTCTGGCCGTAGTAAATATCGTTTTTAACAATATAAGGAATCACGTTCTCTGCAACTTCCGTTACTGCCTGCATAAACTCAGGTTCGTTTTGGTTTCTTGCTTGAACTTCTGCTAAAAATTGATCTATGATTTTTTTCATAAAAAGGATGTTTAAAAAAACATGAATTAATTATAATTTGACAGAACGAATGTAGTTTTTTTGTTTCTTTCTACACAAATAAAAGTGCAACAACTTCTTCAATTTTAGTTAGCACTAAAACATTGATTCCTTTTGCACTATGCTTGTTTTTTGTTCCTTTTGAATTTACAATGGTCTCAAAACCTAATTTTTCAGCTTCGGCAATACGCTGATCTAATTTGGAAACGGGACGTAACTCACCTGATAGTCCAATTTCTGCAGCAAAACAGGTTTCTTTTGGAAGTGCAATATCGTGATAGCTCGATAAGATTGCAGCTACAACAGCCAAGTCAATTGCGGGATCTTCACTGCTTATTCCACCTGTTATATTCAAGAAAACATCTTTACTTCCAAGTTGGAATCCAGCTCTTTTTTCTAAAACAGCCAAAAGCATATTGAGTCGTTTTGCATTAAATCCAGTAGTGCTTCTTTGTGGTGTTCCATACACTGCAGTACTAACCAATGCTTGCACTTCGATCATAAGAGGGCGTAAGCCTTCTACAGTTGCGGCAATAGCATGTCCACTCATCTCCCGATCTGTTTGTGAAATCAGAAGTTCGCTGGGGTTGGTAACAACCCGAAGCCCAGAAGACAACATTTCATAAATGCCTATTTCGGCAGTTGAACCAAAACGATTTTTTTGAGCTCTAATGATTCGGTAGATGTGGTTTCGATCGCCTTCGAATTGTAGTACCGTATCGACCATATGCTCCAAAACCTTGGGACCAGCAATAGCGCCATCTTTGGTAATATGACCCACTAATAAGACTGGTGTATGGGTTTTCTTTGCAAATTGAATGAGCTCTGATGTACATTCTTTAATTTGAGATACACTACCCGGGCTGCTTTCTACGTATTGTGTTTGTAGTGTTTGAATCGAATCAATGATTACGATATCAGGCTCTAACGCTTCGATTTGTTTAAAAATCTTTTGGGTAAGCGTTTCACTGAGAATAAAACAATTTTCGTTTTGTGCATCAATTCGCTCCGCTCTTAGCTTGATCTGCTTCTGACTTTCTTCGCCAGAAACATAGAGAACCTTTCCGTTAATTTGAAGAGAAATTTGAAGGAGTAAAGTGGATTTTCCTATTCCTGGTTCTCCACCCAAAAGAGTAACGGAACCGGGAACAAGACCACCCCCTAAAACACGATTCAATTCAGAATCGTTCGTTGAAATTCTAGATTCTTTGTCTGTGTCAATTTCTTGTATTCGAATAGGAACCGCACCCTTACTTTTAGAAGTTTTAGGCGCTATCCAGCCTTTCTCCTTAGGTTTTTCTATAACCTCTTCTACTAGTGTGTTCCACTCTTTACATCCGTTACACTGTCCTTGCCATTTGGCATGAGCAGTTCCACACTTTTGACAAAAAAAAGTAGTTTTTACTTTACTCATTTAAGCTACTATTTTAGATTTTCAATTTTATTTAAGATCAATTCTTTTGTCACGAAATCAATGGGATCGAGTATATAGGCACGCTCATAATTTTTAAGCGCCTTTTTAACGTTACCGGTAATTTCATAACCAAGACCATTAAAATAATGCCCTAACATGGTGGTGGGATAATCTTCAACAGCCAAATCTCCTAAAACAAAAAGAGTTTCTGCATCTGATTTTTTTTGAGCAGCTGCAAAAATAGCCATTATATCATTTAAAATATAGCGTTTTTGAATACCCAATTGAGTTG
>JABAZL010000018.1 GCA_018608425.1 Flavobacteriaceae bacterium | reverse complement strand
CCAGCGGCATAGTAAATGTTTTCGGCAGCCCCCTCCCAGTATCGAGCCCCTTTCTTATTCAGCCACCAGAGATAACCATAATTTGGATTTACTGCAGAAGCTGTAGTCGCTTGTTCAATCCATTTTTCGCTCAGTAGTTGTTTTCCATTCCAAGAGCCTTTCGATAAAAAGAGTAATCCGAAACGCGCATGATCTTCGGTACTAATGAATAAACCACCGCCCGAATGCCCACCACCAGAAACTGATTCTACCTGAACGCCATCAATTGGTGTCCAAGAGTTTCTGTAACCAAACCAACGCCAAGTAGTAGAGGCTCCGATTGGATCCATAATTTCGGTTTTCAAAACTTGAGGCAAAGGTTTTCTCCAAACATTTAAGAGGGAATAGGAAAGTACGTTTACACGCACATCATTGTATTTAAAATAAGTTCCAGGCTCATTGAGCGCTCGATTTTTCCAGTCATCAATTGCACCTTTTTTGGATGGACGATCGGCCCAATCGTGAAGCCCCCAAATACTCCCCGACCAATCGGAAGTTTGTGTCAAAAGATGATCCCATCGAATTTTTTGATTGTGCTCACCGTCAAAAGTAGAATCCCAAATATAGTCGGTTAAATAGTCGTCAGTAGAAGCGATTAAGCCGCGATCAACTGCCAGACCTGCTAGGGTTGACAAATAACTTTTGGTAACGCTAAAGGTCATATCAACACGTTTGGTGTCGCCCCATTGGGCAATAACATAACCGTTTTTTAGAATCATGCCCGCTGGGCCGCCGTGTTTTTTGGTTGGACCTAAAATCTGATGGTAGGGTTCTCGTGCAAAACCTTTAACAATAGCTACGCGTAAATCACGACCACCGCTGTATTCATTCTCCTTTGCAAAAGAAACAGCATCTACCATATGCTTTGGATTGATGTCGAATGCTTCTGGAGTTTGCATTTCCCAAGCACCGTTTTTTTCAGGGTAATAGTAGTCTTGTCCTAGTGCACAAAAAGGAAGGACAGCTGTTATAAGTAAAAAGTAATATGTTTTCATGACCTAAGATTTTGATTCAATACAATTGAATTAGTTTGATTTTGTTCGCTCCACAGCACTTTGCCATCCACTGTATTTTTTGTCTCTTACTTCTTGATTCATGGTCGGACTAAAAAGAGTTTCTCGTTCCCGTACTTCTTCAATTGAATCGAGAGTCCATACTCCAGCTTTTATTCCTGCTAAAAACGCAGCGCCTAGTGCGGTTACTTCTAGCATTTTGGGACGGTCAACCTCTACATTCAAAATGTCGGATTGAAATTGCATCAGATAATTATTTGCAGAAGCTCCTCCATCAACTTTAAGAGATACAATTGAAGAGCCGCTATCTTCGAGCATGGCATCGATCACATCTTTAGTCTGATATGCCATCGCCTCAACAGTGGCTTTTGTAAGTTCTTTTTTACCAATATCCAGGGTTATTCCATGAATAGAACCCTTTGCTTTTGCATCCCAATAAGGAGCACCCAAACCTGCAAATGCAGGGACTACATATAAATCTTCCAGAGGCGGAATAGAAGTGCAAATTGCTTCGGTTTCGGCAGCGTGGTCAATTAAATTCAATTGATCTCGCAGCCATTGAATCGATGCTCCGCCAATAAAAATACTCCCCTCGAGTGCGTAATTAGGCTTTTCGTTTTCGACACTACATGCTAAGGTTGTTAGCAGTCCGTTTTTAGAAACTAAGTGTTCCTTTCCTGTATTGAGTAGAAGAAAACAACCCGTTCCGTATGTGTTTTTTGCCATTCCAGGCTGATGACCACCTTGTCCAAATAAAGCTGCTTGTTGATCACCTGCTACCCCATAAATTGGAATCTGAATACCTTTATAATCTAAGGAACCAAAGTCGGAAGAAGATTCTTGTACATGCGGTAACATGGAAGATGGAATTCCCATCGCTTGCAACATTTTCTCATCCCACGACAATGTTTTGATGTTGTAGATCATCGTTCGTGAAGCATTGGAATGGTCTGTTACGTGGTTTTTTCCTTGGGTTAATTTAAAAATCAACCAAGAATCGATGGTTCCAAAAAGCAATTCTCCAGCCTCGGCGCGTTTGCGTGCCCCGGGAACTTCATCTAAAATCCATTTGAGTTTGGTTCCCGAAAAATAGGAATCGATTACCAAGCCGGTATTTTCTTTTACATAAGTTTCTAAACCATCCGCTTTGAGCTGATCACATATTGGAGTGGTTCTTTTGTCTAGCCATACAATGGCCTTGTGTATTGGTTCACCTGTATTTTTATCCCATACAACGGTTGTTTCTCGTTGGTTAGTAATTCCGATAGAAGCAATTTCCGAAGCATCAATTCCGGTTTCTGACATTACATTATCAAAGGCTTCTAGTTGGTCATTGAAGATGGCACTCGCATCGTGTTCTACCCAACCCGACTTTGGATAATATTGTTGAAGCTCTTTTTGGGATATGGCTATTATGCTTCCTTTTTTATCAAAAATAATAGCTCGAGTACTGGTAGTTCCTTGATCAAATGCAACAATATATTTTTTTTCCATAGTATATGAGTTTAGTCTGTAGGTTTAAAGATAAAAGAAAAAGAATCAGTTGAGATTAATAGATCTTAAAAAGCGTTTTAATTTTATGTATTTTTATTTAAAATTGT
>JABAZL010000115.1 GCA_018608425.1 Flavobacteriaceae bacterium | reverse complement strand
AAAATACTTAAACCCCAACACATGAATTCAGCTCTTTCAGCATTATTCAAATACAGCGTCTACCTCCTTTTGGATTATTGCTCTTATTAATCTTTATGGATTAATCTTGGATAGCCCACTAGAACAAATCACAAAACCACTTATTATCCCCATTTTAAGTCTTTACTATTTTTCTGGAAAAAACAGGAATTCTGCTTATATGATGGCTTTGTTTTTTTCTTGGGTTGGGAATATTTTAATTATGAGTCCGTATAGTGGTTGACTATCCTAGAATACAATCAATTGCTGTTGTATGTATGATTCCTTCCCTTGCACTCGCAACTAATTCAAAAAAAAGAGCAGTAAACGGGTATTTTTACATCTTGTTTATGGCTTGGATTGGGGACGTCTTATTATTGTCTGAGAATGCATCAACAACATTCAGTGCAGTCATTTCGTATTGGGGAAATCTCTTAGCCATGTCAGCTTTATTACAACGCAGACTAGTCGGTACGATGTTAACTCAAATTCAAAAAAAAGAAGGGATCTTTGCATTGTTGGTTATGAGTATCACTATCCTGAGTATTATTGTAATAATAAAACCTTACGCAGGAATAATTATAATTCCAATATTATTCTATGGGGTTACCTTGATCCTAACAGGAGTTCTAAGTTTTATCATCTACTCCAAAAACAAAACACCCCAAAATCGGAATTTAATATTAGGATATATTTTCATATGCTTAAATGCGGTTATAAAAGCTATAGAAATAATTTATTTTAATGAAAATTATTACTTTTTTTTGGAATCCTCTACTTTATGCGCTGGGACATTATTACTTTTACTTGTATTTTACACACAAGTCAAAACATAACCATGCAATTTAAGAGTTTATATCTACCGTTGTTCTTCCTGCTGTTTTTTTGTTTCAACTTAAGTTTAGCTCAAGACGACTCTTATGAAGATGAATACGAAACTTATGAAGAAGAGGAATATTTATCTCCCCTAA
Source organism: Flavobacteriaceae bacterium (assembly GCA_018608425.1). Classification (GTDB taxonomy): domain Bacteria; phylum Bacteroidota; class Bacteroidia; order Flavobacteriales; family Flavobacteriaceae; genus Arcticimaribacter. The sequence continues at coordinate 17,377 of JABAZL010000115.1, read as the reverse complement.
ACGACAAAAGCTTAGAAGGTCAAAAATTGTTTGTTGAAGAACTTTTAGACCTCTCAGGTTACATTGTCAAAAGCATAGAGGTGTATCAAAAACTCCCAAACAATGCTAAAGTGTTTCGAGTAAAATTGGACACTAAAAACGAAGGTGGTTTTATGTTTGTACGTTGGGATAAAAAGAAAAAAGAAAATTACATTGCCAATAAAATGATCGATCCTGGAGTATACTACAACTTGAAAGCCTCCAAAGAAATTATGCGCAAACAAACGGACAAAGGGTCTTTCGGAATTGAAGATATTGGATTGCAGGCAGGAGATCAAGATCAAATAAGCAAAGACGAACTGGAACTATTTAGACAAGAATTCGATCTCCAAGAGAAAGAGAAGGAAGTGGAAAAACTTAACAAAGAAAACAAAGCAGCAAAAAAGAAAAACAGAAAACGTAAAAATTAATTTGTTTATTTTAATTTTAAAAAAGTTAAACAAAATCTTTTAAGTTTAAAATCCAAACCTTACTTTTGAGAAAAATTAATTCCCATGCAAAAACGTCTAATCCTGCTTCTATTAACAATTTCCACCTATGTTATTGCTCAAAACACCGGGACATTTTCAGGTCAAATTATTGATTTAAAAACACAATATCCTTTAGAAGGATCATCTGTTATACTTGAAGGAACAAACATTGGTGTTATTACGGATGCAAATGGATATTTTACTTTTGAAAACGTACCCACCAAATCATATAATATCCAAGCTACATATTTAGGTTATGAGTCTCAAACCCTTTATAATGTAATTGTAAAGTCGGTTGGAACACCATCTCTATTATTTAAACTCAACGAAGCTTCCGAAGCTTTGGATGAAATAATTCTCTCGAAGAGTTCTTTTAGAACCTCTAAAGAAACACCATTATCTACACAATCTTTTTCTGCTGTTGAAATAGAAACATATCCAGGTGGAAATAATGATATCGCAAAAGTAGCTCAGAGTTTACCTGGAATTTCGCCTTCAATTGGTGGGTTTAGAAATGACTTTATTATTCGTGGTGGAGCTCCAAACGAGAGTGTATATTACTTAGACGGAGTTGAAATCCCAAACATCAATCATTTTAGTACACAAGGAAGTGCTGGAGGACCAGTAGGAATGCTCAACGTTTCTTTTATACGAGAAGTAACATTGTCTTCCTCTGCATTTGGTGCAGAATACGACAACCCTTTGTCGGGAGTTCTTGCTTTTGAGCAACGAGAAGGAAACGATCAAAAATATTCAGGAAATGTCCGAATTGGGGCAAGTGAAGCTGGGGCAACTTTCAACGGCCCGCTGTTCAAACGAGGAAAAGAACGCTCCAATACAACACTAATGGTTTCTGCACGAAGAAGTTATTTGCAATTTGTATTTGCCTTAGTAGGCCTTCCTATACGACCTGATTATTGGGATTATCAGTGGAAATTAAATCATAAAATTGATGAGCGCAATAGTTTGACTTTTATCGGTCTAGGATCTATCGATGATTTCTCGGTCGTTGCGCCTGATGATTTTGATGTAGAACAACAAGCAGCTCTTGAAACGGCTCCAATTATTGAACAAAGAACCATCACCCTTGGTCTTACTTGGAAACATAAATTCAAAGACGGCACAGGGCAAGTAAATACAACACTGAGCACCAATCGTCTGAAAAATATTTTTAGTCAATACCAAGACAACGAAAACAAAACAGGCGTTCTTTTCAGAAATGATTCTAAAGAGCAAGAAACTAAATTAAGAGTCCATGCCACCCAATATATAAAGGACTGGAAAATCTCTTATGGACTTAACGTTCAGCAATCCGTTTACACCAATAATACGGATGATATAGTTGGCGGTTTAGGTTATGAAACCGCTATTGATTTTGCTAAATACGGTTTCTTTGGAAAACTGAGCCGTTCGTTTGTAAACAACCGCCTAAGCTTAGCACTAGGACTGCGTTCAGATGCAGATAGCTTTACGAATGGATCAACACTAATTGATAACCTATCACCCAGGCTTTCGGCTTCGTATATGCTCAATGAAAGTAGTAGTTGGAAGCTAAATGCTTCTGTGGGACGTTATTTCAAAATCCCAACTTATACCATGTTAGGGTTTCAAAACAACAGTGGAGAGTTCATCAACAAATCCAATCGATACACACAAAGTGACCACTATGTCTTTGGAGTTGAATACAACCTAAGTCCTTCCGCTCGTTTTACAGTAGAAGCTTTTAGAAAAGACTACAGTCAATACCCAGTATCTGTTTTAGACGGTGTATCCTTGGCCAATAAAGGAGCAGGTTTTGAAGTATTAGGAAATGAAGCAATAATTGACACTGGTAGCGGACAGAGTAAAGGGATTGAAATTTTATTTCAACAAAAGCTATCGAATAACTTTTATGGAATTTTGGCCTACACTTTATTCAGCAGTGAGTTTTCAGGAATAAACAACATAAGACTTCCTTCGGTTTGGGACAGTGGAAACTTACTCACATTTACGGGAGGGTACAAACTACCAAAAAACTGGGAGGTTAGTTTACGTTACCGTTATGCAGGAGCAACACCGTTTGCACCAACAGACACAGCTGCAACTTTAATAACCTATCCGCAAATTATAATAGACTATAGCCGTTTGGGCGAAAACAAACTTTCAACCTTCAAACAAGGTGATTTTCGTTTGGATAAGAAATGGAATTTCGAAAAGTTATCATTTAATTTCTATATCGAAATTCAAAATTTCTTAGCGCAAGAAAACCCTCGACCAGACGAATATACTTTGGCTAGAACGGATGAAGGCGTACTGATTTCACCTCAAGAACTTGTCAAGATTGAACGAGAAGAACGGAATACTCCTTTCCCCTCTTTTGGATTTGTGTTTGATTTTTAGAGATAAAAATCTTGCACCAGTTGCTGATGTTCCGGTGTACGCTGATTACGAGATTCTTCAAGAATCAATTCCTCGGTCAGCAAAGTAGATTTTGTCTTTTCAAATCGCATCAAAATTCTTTTAAAAGAACTCGTTGATGTACCTTTTACGTGCAGCTCATGAACTAAATGTAGCTCATGCTCAAGTCCAAGATCAACAAGCATCTTTCGGTATTCAAAAGGACAGACCATTGAAAAACTTCCAGTAGGATTTAATAGTTGATCAACACAAGAAAACAAATCTTCGTAACGAAGGTGGTTGTTATCTCGAGCAGTACTTCTTGAATCTTCTGATACTTTAAAAGGAGTCTTGAAAAAAGGGGGATTCGAAACAATCAGGTCGAAGGTTTCATTCGATTTTTGAGTGTAGCTCAAAACGTCTGCATGAATCAATTCTAAGCGATCTGACCAAGGAGAACTTTGAAAGTTTGCAGCCGCTTCAACAGCAGCACCTTCTTCTATTTCTATTGCTTTGATGATAGAATTCATAGTTCTTTGTGCCAGCATTAGAGCGACAAGCCCAGTACCAGAGCCAATATCTAAAATGATTTTGGGCTTCCTATTTACAGAGGTCCAAGCACCAAGCAAAACACCATCGGTGCCGATTTTCATTGCAGATTTCGACTGGTCAATTTGAAATTGCTTAAACCGAAAGAGTGTATTTTTCACGGGCGATAGACATCCAATAATCCGTCTGGCAAATTCAGTGTAAGCTCAGAAGATTGTTTATCGACTTTAGCAATAAAATCATCGTGAACAGGAACTAGAATAAGGCGCTCCTTATTATCCAGAATCTCGAACAAAGCCTGAGGTGTTTGATCATTTACCGATTGCAGTATTCCAATCTTTTTACCCGATTGCTCTTTAACCGTAAAACCAATAACTTCATGATAATAAAATTGACTGTCCTCTAATTCAGGAAGGAAACTTAAAGGAAGATACAACTCTTTCTTCATCAGCAAATCTGCATCGGCTTCTGTTACGATGTCTTCGAAACGAATCCGCAGTAAGCTTGATTTTTGGAGTTGGGCATTATCAATAAAAAAAGGAACCAGTTTGTTGCCTTGTAAGACAAAAACTGATTCCAAATTGATATAGTCTTGAGGAGTATCGGTATCTAGCTTAGCTAGAACTTCTCCTTTGTAACTGAATTTTGAAACGATGGTCCCGAGATAGAAACATTCTTCTTTGGTCATCGATGCAATAAATTATGCTTCTGGAGTCTCTTCAGTTGCATCAGCAGCAGGAGCTTCTTCAGCAGGAGCAGCCTCTTCAGCTACTTCTTCTTTAGCTTCTTCAACAGCAGGAGCTTCGGCAGCAGCGGCAGCTTCTTTTTCAGCAGCGGCAGCAGCTTCAACAGCGGCAGCGGCAGCAGCTTCTTCGGCAGCAGCTTCATCAACTAAAGCTTTAGCATCAGAAACACGCTTTTCATTTACAGCTTTTTCAGCAGCAAATGCATTTGCTTTTGCTTTGGCATCTTCTTTAGAAAGGCCATCTACTTTAGCTTGTATAAGAACATCTTTTTGCTCTAACCATGCTTCGAACTTTGCATCTGCGTCTTCTTGAGTTAAAGCTCCTTTGCGAACCCCACCTTGAAGGTGATGTTTCAATAAAGCTCCTCTGTAAGACAATAAAGTACGAGCAGTGTCAGTAGGTTGCGCTCCATTTTCTAACCATTTTACAGCAGCATCTACATCAAGATTAACTGTTGCTGGGTTAGTGTTAGGATTGTATGTTCCGATTTTTTCGAGATAACGTCCATCTCTTTTGGCACGAGCATCAGCTGCTACTACCCAATAGAATGGTTTTCCTTTTTTTCCGTGTCTCTGTAATCTGATTTTTACTGGCATGTCATATTAAATTGTGAACGTTCTCGACGTTCGGGTTATTAATTCAAGCTGCAAATGTACTCTTTTATTTCAAAAGTAGGCCCGAAACTATTAGAGATCTTATATTTAGAAAAGAAATCAAGTTGTCTGAACATGTTTAGGCGGTTATTACTAGGATTTTATCCTTGTACAACCCATTAAAAAGGCTTATTTTTGCGCCCTAATTTATTGAGAACACATCCATGCAAATTACAAGAACAGACCTTGACGCCTTAAACAGTACAATCACGATCGCATTAGATCAAAATGATTTTGCTGAAAAAGTACTTAACGTATTGAACGATTATCGTAAAAATGCGAACATCCCAGGATTTAGAAAAGGGCACGTGCCTATGGGCATGATCAAAAAACAATACGAAACGGCAGTTACAGCTGATGAGGTAAATAAAATACTACAAGAAAACCTAAACAAATATATCACTGACGAAAAGCTTGAGCTTCTTGGAAATCCACTTCCAAAAATGCAAGACGAAATTGACTGGAAAGCTGATGTCATGAACTTTGAATTTGAACTTGGGCTTTCTCCAAAGTTTGATGTTAAATTGAAAGGCAAAAAAGCAGTTACCTATTTTCAAATCGAAGCGGACAAGAAAATGATTGACGAACAACTCAATCACATTCAAAAACAATACGGAAAGATTGAGTCTGCTCAAGAAATTGGAAAAGGCGCTGAACTATCTGTTGAAATCAAAAACGAGGAAGCTGCTATCGACACAACTCCTGTGATTGAATTTGATCAAATCAAAGGAAAAAAGAACATCACTGCACTTAGTGCCGCTAAAGTTGGAGATACGCTAGAACTAGTAGCTAAAGGGCTTTTTACGGAAGACAGTGCCTCTGCAAGAGCATTTGGTTTAACCATTCCACAATTGGATGAGCTTCCAAAAACGGTTACGATTACTATAAAAGAAATCAACAATAGAATTCTTGCCGATTTAGATCAAGAGCTTTTTGATAAATTATATGAAGCTGGAACTGTAACTTCGGTAACAGACTTGAAAGCTAAAGTAAAGGATGGGATTGAAAAGCAATTTGTTTCTCAGTCGGAACAAAAGTTACTTAATGATGTAACGGAAAATTTAATTGATGCAACTAAATTTGACCTTCCTAAAGAATTCTTGATTCGTTGGTTACAAAACTCTGGTGAAAAACCATTGAATGAAGAAGAAGCAATCGAGGAATATGACAAATCTGAAAAAGGGATTCGTTACCAATTGATCGAAGGATCAATTATCCAAGAGCACGATCTTCAAATTCAGTTCGAGGAATTACAGAGCTTTGCTAAAGAATTAATCAAAGAACAGATGGCTCAGTATGGTCAACTAGCTCCAGAAGAAAAAGAGCTCGATGATATCGCTGCTCGAATCTTCACCAATCAAGAAGAAACCAAAAGGCTTTCTGATCAATTGATGAGTAAAAAACTATTGGATTTTTACAAAGAAAATGCAGGAATAAAAACAAAGAAAGTAAACTACGATGCGTTTGTAAAAGAAGCATACGGTAGTGCACAATAATTTTACTTACTTTTAGTTACTAAATAAACCTCACTATGGACTACGGAAAAGAGTTTAAAAAATACGCAACTAAGCATCACGGAGTAAACGCTATGTACTACGATAAAATCGTTAGCAGCATGACTCCTTATATCATTGAAGAACGCCAAATGAACGTAGCTCAGATGGATGTATTCTCTAGATTGATGATGGATCGTGTTATGTTTTTAGGAACAGGAATTGACGATCAAGTAGCAAACATCATTCAAGCACAGTTGTTGTTTTTACAAAGTGTAGATCCAAAACGTGATATTCAAATGTACATCAACTCTCCAGGAGGAGGCGTATATGCAGGTTTGGGTATTTATGATACAATGCAGTACATAACGCCCGATGTAGCTACAATCTGTACTGGAATTGCTGCTTCCATGGGTGCTGTTTTACTTTGTGCAGGACAAAAAGGGAAACGTTCTGCATTACCACATGCACGTGTAATGATTCACCAGCCTTTGGGTGGCGCTCAAGGTCAAGCTTCGGATATCGAAATTACCGCTCGTGAGATCATGAAACTTAAAAAAGAATTATACGACATCATTGCAAACCATTCTGGTCAAGAATTCGACAAAGTACACCACGACAGTGATCGTGATTACTGGATGAAAGCTGACGAAGCTAAAGCTTACGGTATGGTAGATGAAGTTTTGACTAAATAAAAAGTATTGAATCATGAGTGATGAAGAATTAATTTGTTCCTTTTGCGGCCGTTCTAAACCACAGACCGATTTGCTGATTGCTGGCTTAGACGCTCATATCTGTGATAAATGTATTCATCAGGCTCATGGTATTGTGATTGAAGAAGATAAAAGCTCTGAAGATGCAACTAATGAATCCGAAACTTTAGATGTAAAAACACCAAAGCTTACCAAAGCTTTTTTAGATCAATATATTATTGGTCAAGATGCAGCTAAACGTGTAATTTCTGTTGCTGTATACAATCACTACAAAAGGTTATCTCATCCTAAATCGGAGCTTGAGGACATTGAAATTCAAAAAAGTAATATCCTTTTGGTTGGACAAACTGGAACAGGAAAAACGTTATTGGCTCAATCCATTGCCAAGATGCTTAGTGTTCCTTTGGCCATCGTAGATGCTACAATATTAACAGAAGCAGGCTATGTTGGTGAAGATGTTGAAAGTATTTTAACACGCTTACTCCAAGCTGCAGATTACGATGTTGAACGCGCGCAACGCGGAATTGTTTTCATCGATGAAATTGACAAAATTGCTCGCAAAGGAGATAATCCATCCATTACACGTGATGTGTCAGGAGAAGGGGTTCAACAAGCATTATTGAAGTTGCTCGAAGGAACCGTTGTAAACGTTCCCCCGAAAGGAGGTCGTAAACATCCCGACCAAAAATTCATTGAAGTAGATACTTCCGATATATTATTTATTGCTGGTGGAGCTTTTGATGGTATTGAACGTGAAATCAATAAGCGTATGAATCTTCAGGCAATTGGATATAAAGTTCAAGCGCAAAAAGAAGACATCGACAAAGACAACCTTTTACAATATGTGAATCCAAAGGATGTAAAATCATTTGGATTAATTCCTGAAATAATCGGGCGCCTTCCTGTATTGACTTACATGCACCCGCTAGACAAAAAAACTTTACGCTCTATATTGACTGATCCTAAGAATGCATTGATCAAGCAGTACGTGAAACTTTTTGAGCTTGATGGAATTACACTCAGTTTTTCTTCAGGAGCATTGGACTTTATAGTTGAAAAAGCCTTGGAATACAACTTAGGAGCACGAGGATTACGTTCTCTTTGTGAAGCTATTCTTACGGACGCAATGTTCGAAATGCCTGGTGGAAACGCAACAGAGCTGAAAATCACCAAAATTTATGCTGAAGGAAAGCTCAACAACTCAAAAGACCCAACGCTTAAAGCGGTTTCTTAGCATTAAACTTTAATAACTCTTCCATCAAATCACGATTATTAGATAAACGCGGAACCTTGTGTTGCCCTCCCAGTTTTTTATTTTCAGATAACCAGTTGTAAAACAGTTTAGGCTTTGCTATGACTATTTCTGGAAGACGCATGGTCATATCTTTATATCGCTTGGCGTCATAATCCGAATTAACTTCACGCAAGGTTTCATCCAACTGGCTAGTAAATCGCTCCATGTTTTCAGGCGGGCAGTCAAACTCAATAAGCCATTGATGTGTCCCACTGCTTTTTTCTTTCATGAAAATTGGAGCAGCAGTATAATCTACGATATGAACTCCTAAAGCTTGAGCTGCTTTGGACAAAGCTCGATCTGCGTTTTCGATTACTAATTCTTCTCCAAAAGCATTAATAAAATGCTTTGTTCTCCCAACCACTTGAATACGATACGGATGTACCGAAGTAAACTTGATTACATCACCCAATTTGTAACGCCACAAACCTCCGTTGGTTGTAATCACAAGTGCATAATTTGTATACAATGATACTCCGGCTAGCGGAACAACATCTTCGTCTGTTCCGTCAACGGGAATGAATTCATAAAAAATTCCATAATCCAGCATCAATAACATTTCATCAGAATTGTTCTGATCTTGAATTCCAAAAAAGCCTTCCGATGCATTATACGTCTCGTAGTACTTTAACTGAGAGCCTGGGAAAAAATTGTTGTATTGATTTTGATACGGTTTAAAGCTAACTCCTCCATGAAAAAAAACTTCAAGGTTAGGCCAAACCTCCAAAATATTTTTCTTTTCAGTTTGCTCAATAACCTTATTAAACAAAACCATCATCCAGGAAGGAACTCCCGCAAAGCTGGTTACATTTTCATTTACGCTCTCATTTAAAATGGCATCCATTTTAGCTTCCCATTCGGGCATTAATGATATTTTATGGGATGGTGTACTACTGATTTCTGCCCAAAAAGGCATGTTATCAATAATTATTGCCGACAAGTCTCCAAAATAACTAGTACTGTTATCGTAGATTTCTTGACTCCCTCCCAAGCGCAGATTCTTGCCATTAAAGAGTTCTGATTCTGGATTATTATTAAAATAAAACGAAAGCATATCTTTCCCAGCCTTGTAATGACATTGCTCTAAAGCTTCGATACTTACTGGGATGAATTTGCTTTTACTATCTGTAGTTCCGCTAGACTTTGCAAACCACTTTATGGGTGTTGGCCAAAAGATATTGGCTTCACCTTTTCTGCTCCGATTGATATCTACCGCTATATCTTCGTAAGCAACTAGGGGTACTCTACTTTTGAAAACTTCATAATTTGTAATCGAACTGAATTGATAGTTCAATCCTATTTCAGTTTGTTCAGAAACACGCAGTAAATCTTGAAGAACTTCTTGTTGAACTTCATGAGGATATTTTATAAAGAGTTCTACCTGATGGATTCTTTTTTTAAGAAACCAAGAGGCTATAGAATTGAATAAGGGGATTGCCATTTTATAAGTATCTTTATTTTATAAATATAAATCATTCTACCACATGTTTTCAGGCGTTCTTAAAAAAATGAATACAGAGTTCGGACCTTCGATTGGATACTATCTCAATCTGAAAAACGATTTTGTAGCTCTACATCAATTCATTGATCAATCTATCACGCTAGAAATGACGGGCTATGAATGTCTCAATTGTTCCCGTACGGAACCCATTTTTAGACAAGGTTTTTGCAAGAAATGTTTTTTCGAAAGCCCAAACGCAGGCGATTGGATTATGCGCCCCGAATTGAGCACCGCACACTTGGACATCAAAGATCGCGATTTGGCTTATGAAAAAAAAGTACAGCTGCAACCGCACATTGTATATCTCGCACTTTCTAGCCATTTAAAGGTCGGTGTAACTCGAAAAACACAAGTACCAACCCGATGGATAGATCAGGGCGCACATCAAGCTTTAGCTGTCCTAGAAGTGCCTAATCGATATCTAGCTGGCGTTGGTGAAGTTGCCTTGAAAGATATTTATTCGGACAAAACCAATTGGCGGAAAATGTTACAAAACGAAGCAGAGCCAATTGATTGGGATGCCGAAAGAAACAAGGCTATTGATCATCTGCCAAATGAACTAAAACCCTATGTACTTCTTGATAATAAAGAGCCTTTGGATATTGGATTCCCCGTGAATCGTTATCCCGAAAAAGTTAAAAGTTTGAACCTGATAAAAGAACAAAACTATACTGGAGTTTTGAAAGGAATCAAAGGGCAATATCTCATTTTTGAAGACGATACTGTTTTTAATATCCGATCCAATGAAGGTTTGGTTATTAATTTAAAAGTTGAGTAACTAATCAATGGTTTTAGACGAAGTTTCTACCAAACGATTGATTTCATCCATTTCAGCAGCAGTCAAATGACGCCATTTTCCCTTATCAACGTCTAGAGAAACATTCATAATTCGAGTTCGTTTCAATGCTGTTACACGGTAATCCAAATACTCACACATCCTTCTAATTTGACGATTCAAACCTTGAGTCAATATTATTTTGAATTCTTTTTTATGGGTCTGTTTAACCTCACAGGGTCTAGTAACCGTATCTAAAATTGGAATTCCGCCGCCCATCTGCTTTATGAAATCATCTGTTATCGGTCGATTAACGGTAACTACATATTCTTTTTCGTGATGATTTCGTGCACGCAAAATTTTGTTGACGATATCACCATCGTTGGTCAAAAATATGAGTCCTTCACTAGGCTTGTCCAGACGTCCAATAGGAAAAATTCGACTTGGAAAATTAATGTAATCTATGATGTTGTCTTTTTCAACCGCTGTATCGGTAGTGCATACAATCCCTACAGGCTTGTTGAATGCGATATAAATCGCTTTTTCATTCCCAGGACGAACAACTTCTCCGTCTACATGAATGACATCTTCTGGAAGAACTTTTACCCCCATACCAATCACCTCACCATTAACAGCAATTCGACCTTGATCGATCATTTTGTCGGCAGCTCTTCTAGAGCAGTATCCGATTTCACTGAGGTATTTATTTATTCGTACGGGATCACTCATGTCGTTATGATTAGTTTTCTAATTGAATTTCTTCTCCAGCTTTCAGGCTGAAACGTTTTCTTATTAAATATACAAAGAGGTAGAGAAAAGGGGTATCAATAGCCGCAATAAGAACTTTAAAAATAAAGCCCGAAATTACTAAGCCAGTGAACATATTCCAGGGCAATACTTGGAACACACAAAGTAAAAGAATTACGGTAAGAGTATCTAAAAATTGAGATGCAAAGGTTGAAAAGTTATTTCGCAACCACATCTGTTTCCCTTGGGTTTTTTTTTTCCAAAAATGATAAATGCGAATATCAACAAACTGGGCGCACAAGTATGCAATCATCGAGGCTAGAACGGCTAAGGGAGATAAGGAAAATACCTGAGAAAAGGTCTCATCCCCTATAGGTGAGGAGGGAATTGCAGGCATAAAATCCGCAAGCAGCAAAATACCAATGGAAAAAAACGAAGCAAAAATTCCGGCAACAACAACTTGATTTGCTTTTTTTTGACCAAAAATTTCTGAAATTAAATCGGTGATTAAAAAAGTAATCGGATAGGGCAAAATGCCCACCGATAGTTCGAACAATGGAATTCCAAACACCTTTGTGTCTATGGGATACCAATAAAAGAATTTTTGAAAAATTAGATTAGAAACCACCAAAGAAGTGATGAAAAGGGCAGCTAAGTATAAGAAAATCTGATACGCAATTGCCTTGTCTTTTTGATTCATGCGTTATCTAATATCAAGTGAAAATGGAATTCGAACTTGAATCCGTGGGGCTTGATTTTTCTCAGAAGTTGATGCTTCAATAAAAGTGCTAAATTCTCTTGGAAGTACTGATTTAATTTGAGTTTCAATTGCAGCAAAAGGGCTCATTAGAGCAAAAATATCGTCAAAGTCTGTTTCAACTTTAGGGTACGAGGTCAAATTATATTCCTCTATTTCTGCAAGAACAGCAGCAGCTTCTATGGCTGCACCTAGGCCTCCTAATTCGTCAACAAGTCCATTTTCTTTTGCTTGTAAACCTGTCCAAACTCTTCCTTGGGCAAGGGCTTCTACTTCCTCTAGAGATAAGTTTCTTCCATCTGCAACACGTTGTTTAAAGGTATCGTAAACATTTTCAATACCTTCCAAAGCGCTTTTACGAAAACCGGGCGAGATTGGCTCAAACGGGCTGTAGCCAACTGCATTTTTATGTGTCATTACATGCTCCGCTTTAATCCCAATATCGTCTGTGAAACCTTTGATGTTCGGTATGGTCGCAAAGACTCCAATAGAACCTGTTACGGTCATTGGGTCTGCAAATATTGTATTGGCATTACAAGCAATATAGTAACCACCAGAAGCCGCAACATTTCCCATTGAAACTACCAAGGGCTTTTTCTTCTTCGCGTCTTCTAATGCGTTCCACAAAATATCGGAAATCATGGCACTCCCTCCAGGAGAATTAACACGCAATACAATTGCTTTTACACGCTTACTTTTAGCCGCTTCTTCTATTGCTTCTACAAAAACTTGATCGCCAATTTGAGTTTCACTTCCTTCTCCAAAAAGAATTGGTCCTTGAGCATAAATAACTGCTATTTTATCGCGAACTCCTTTTTTATGTGAAGCGTTTCCGGCCAAAATATCATTATAATCTACCAACTTGAGTTTATCCTTTTCTGATAAACCAAGTTTACTTTTCAATAATTCGATGTATTCACTCTTGTAGCTGACATGGTCTATCAAGCCTACCTTGAGTGCATTTCCAACAAGATTTGCTTTGAGGTCCGAAGCAATTGCATCAAGCTCAGCAACTGATATGTTTCGGGCTTCGGCAATTTCTGAACCAATAGTTTCCCAAAGAGAGGCAATTAAAGAACCGATTTGTTCTCGATTGGCTTCGCTCATGGAGTTAGATAAATAGGGCTCTACTGCACTCTTATATTTACCATGACGGATTACTTCCATTTTAAAGCCGTATTCATCTTCAAAATCTTTGAAATATAAAACTTCTGATGCCAGTCCTTTGAGTTCAACACCTCCATTTGGATTGACAAAAATAGAATCCGCAGCTGATGCTAAATAGTACCCTTTTTGAGTGAAAAAATCAGCATAAGCCGACACAAACTTTCCACTGTTTTTGAATGACAATAGTGCATCTCGAAGTGTTTTGGTTTGCGCCCACCCGGCCGCTAGATAATCGCTTCGTAAATGGATTCCTTTAATTTTATCGTTTGTTTTAGCCAATTCAATCGCAGTAACAAGATCAATCAATTGAATACTTTCTGCATCCAAGCCTAAACTAACCTGAAAATCTTGACTTCCTGGAACATTATCCATTATGGGTAAGTTTAATTTCAAGGATAGAACACTATTGTCCTGAATCATTGCAGCAGAACTATCATCTGAATTCACAACACTGGCAATTCCAGCGATCAGCACAAATAAGATAATACCCCCTAAAAAAAGGGCTGTGAGTGTTCCTAAAACGGAAGCAAAAAATGTACGTATAAAATTCATTGGAGCTATTTTTTTACAAATATAAGATAAACTGATTGATGGAGACATAAGTGCTTATGTTTTTAGAACAGAAGTAACAACTTCATTTTTAGTGCAAAACATATATATTTACACTCTCCAAATCAAGAAACCATGAGAAAAACAGTCCTTTTCTTAGGCGTATTTCTATTTTTAACTCAATGTAAAGTCAACCAATTTACAGGTAAAAAAACCTTGCAGATTTACGGGAATAAGACTGTACTTCCTCAAGCTTTTAAAGCATATGATGGTTTCATCACTACCAATAAGGTTATCCGAAACACTACAGCGAGTAATCAAATACAACATGTTGGCAAAAAAATAACCCGTGCAGCCGAAGCTTATTTTGAATACAAACAAAACCTCAGCTATCTCGATGACTATGCTTGGGAATATAATTTAGTAGAAGATAAAGCAATCAATGCTTGGTGTATGCCAGGTGGAAAAATAGTGTTTTATACTGGAATTATGGATGTTGCTAAGACCGAGGCTGGTATTGCTGCAATAATGGGGCACGAAGTTGCACACGCCCTAGCAAATCATGGAGCCCAACGTATGAGTGCTGGAACGATTCAACAAGGTTTGGGCATCTTGGGAGCAAAACTTCTAGAAAACGAACCTGAGAAAAAGAGGGATTTGTTTCTAAAGGCATACGGAATTGGATCTAATGTAGCGGGGATTTTACCTTTCAGCAGAGGACATGAAAATGAAGCTGATATCATTGGAATGCGACTGATGGCCATAGCGGGTTATGACCCTGCGGAAGCCGCTTCTTTGTGGGAACGCATGCAAGCACAAAGCCCAGGATCAAAAACTCCACAGATATTGAGCACACACCCTTCTCATCAAGCTCGAATTTCTAATTTGCGGAAAAACGCTCCCCAGGCTTTAGTTCAATCACAACAAATTAAAAACTCCTTGAATCAATAAGTGATTCAAGAGTTGCACCCTTGCTTTTTTTTGTCTTTTTTTGACTCAAAAAAGAACCATGGTCTACATTGCTCTGGGCAGTAACATTGGAAACCGATTTGTTTTACTACAAAAAGCAGTTGACTGCATTGGTTCTCGAATTGGTACTATCCTGTCTGTATCTAAAGTATATGAAACGCCTGCTTGGGGTTTTGAAAGCGATGCATTCCTGAATGCCTGTATTAAAATTAAAACAGATCAAACTGCACTGGATGTACTCGATGCTCTCTTAACCATTGAAAATGAATTGGGAAGGAATCGCGATCCTAGTGAAGGATACCAAGCCCGACCGATCGATTTGGATATTCTGTTATTCAATAATGAAATTATTTCTCACGAGCGCCTACAGTTGCCTCACCCAAGAATGGAATTACGACAATTTGTTTTGACACCCTTAGCCGATATCGCTGCAAAAAAGGTTCACCCACAATTCAAGAAAAGCATAGAAGAGCTTCAACAAAAATGCGAAGACAATTCTGTTTTGAGTATTTGGAACGAACCGTTGAAATTCTAAACCTACTGTATTTTCTGAAAAAAGTCCCAGGCTACCACACCAGCAGTAACAGCTATATTCAAAGAGTGCTTTGCTCCTTCTTGGGGGATTTCGATTACACCATGCGATGCATCGATCACTTCCTGAGCCACGCCTTTTACTTCATTCCCCAAAACAAAGGCATGGGTTTGCTTGGGTTCTGGTTGAAAGTCATTCAAAAAAACAGCCTGTTCAGCTTGTTCAATAGACCAAACCGCTACTCCTTCTTGTTTGAGCTTGATAACCAAATCAAGTGTATTTTCGACATAGGTCCATGCAACAGATTCAGTTGCTCCGAGTGCTGTCTTTTGAATGTCTTTGTGAGGCGGTTGAGCCGTTATCCCACAGAGATAAATTTTTTGAAGTAAAAAGGCATCTGAAGTTCTAAAGACCGATCCAATGTTATTTAAACTTCGAATATTGTCTAAGACTATAATCAAGGGGGTTTTTGTTGCTGCCTGTGCTTCTTCTACGGACTTTCGACCGAGTTCTATGTTTTTTAATTTTCTATGTTTCACAGCTCAAAAATAAGGAAGTATTCATTAGCGTTTTATAAAATTCAAATAATGGTTACATTCGCATAAATCATAAAGAAAATATCCCTTGGCAAAATCAGCTAAAGAAACTCCCTTAATGAAGCAATACAACCAAATCAAGGCGAAATATCCTGATGCCTTGTTGTTGTTTCGTGTAGGCGACTTTTATGAAACCTTTGGCTCTGATGCAATCAAAGCAGCAAAAATATTAGGCATTATACAGACCAAACGTGGCGCTGGAAGTAGCAGTGAAATAGAATTGGCTGGCTTTCCGCATCACTCCCTCAATACGTATTTACCAAAGTTGGTGAAAGCTGGGTGTAGAATAGCGATCTGTGATCAACTGGAAGATCCCAAAATGACCAAGACCATTGTAAAACGCGGCGTTACCGAACTGGTTACACCCGGAGTCGCTTTGAACGATGATGTATTAGAACAAAAAAAGAATAATTATCTGGCCGCCGTTCATCCGGGAAAAAGTCATTGGGGTGTTTCCTTCCTCGATATTTCTAC
Organism: Flavobacteriaceae bacterium; assembly: GCA_018608425.1. Taxonomy (GTDB): domain Bacteria; phylum Bacteroidota; class Bacteroidia; order Flavobacteriales; family Flavobacteriaceae; genus Arcticimaribacter. The sequence continues at coordinate 977 of JABAZL010000115.1, read as the reverse complement.
TGGAGATTTTATGACCAGCGAAGGATCTGTTGATCATGTAGATCAGTTGTTACAAAAATTCAATCCCAGCGAAGTATTGGTTTCTAAACCCAAAAAAGGTTTTTTTGCTGAGCATTTTGGAACACAACATGCTGCTTTTTACATAGAAGACTGGGTTTTTCAAACAGAATTCTGCACCGAGCTTTTGACACAACATTTTCAAACTAAATCTTTGAAAGGTTTTGGCGTGGAGGGTTTAGAATTAGGTACCATAACTGCGGGCGTAATTTTACACTACTTAGCAGAAACACAACACAAACAATTACAACATATTCACGCGGTACAAGCCATCAGTTCAGAAGACTATGTCGGAATTGATCGTTTTACTGCTCGAAATCTAGAACTTTTATATCCCAACTCAAGAGAGGGTGTTTCTTTAATCGATGTTATCGATTTCACTTCCACCGCTATGGGTGGGCGTATGCTCAGACATTGGGTAAGCTTCCCGCTAAAATCAGTCCGTAAAATACAAGATCGACATCAGGCGATAGATGCCTTCATCAGTCAAGAAGAAATAAAAGAAGAAGCTGTTTTACGTCTCAAGAATATTGGAGACATTGAACGTTTGATGTCTAAGATTGCAACCCAAAAAGTTGCTCCAAGAGAGTTGATCCAATTAAAAAACTCCCTTCTGGAACTCGTTCCATTGAAAGCAGCTTTAGTCGATTCTTCTGAAAAAGTTCTTCAAAATCTCGGTCTGGGACTCCACAATTGCGATGAGCTGATCGAAACCCTTCGATCTACATTAAGAGAAGAAGCTCCGGTAAGCACCACCAAAGGAGACTTTATTGCTGATGGGTTTTCGGAAGAGTTGGATGAATTACGGAATCTCCGTAAATCCGGAAAAGATCATCTGGATCGAATGGTTGAGCAAGAAACGGAACGTACCGGAATTAGTTCGTTGAAAATCGCTTTCAACAATGTTTTTGGGTATTATA
>JABAZL010000129.1 GCA_018608425.1 Flavobacteriaceae bacterium | reverse complement strand
TAGGATTCAAACCCGATTTATTAAAAATGAGACTCTAAAAAGAAAAGCAATGTCCCAAATTAACCTCAACAACAAAACCTTTGTCCTCCTTGAAAATTCAGAAAACGGGGTAGTAAACTCAGAAACACCATTCGATTATAAGCAAGAAGGTACGCTTGTTACTGCAAACTACTCAGGCGGGACTGTCATAAAAGGCACTATAATCGGACAACTAATAGCTTCTGTTTTGTTCATGCTCTACCACTGCATTACTTCATCGAATGAACTCAAGGCTGGGAGAGCTACTGCACAGGTTTCTTCAAATTCCAATGGAAGAATTGAATTGCATCTGAAATGGGAATGGTTAACATCCGAGGAATCTGGTGAGTCTGTTTATGTTGAACAAGCTTTGAATTCCTAGAGTATAAAAATATTACCTAAATTGAAGAAATAAATAAACCCATTCTTATGAAAACAATGACCTGTAAACAATTAGGCGGAGCCTGTGAACAAACGTTTAGCACTGCTACTTTTGAAGAAATGGCAGGACTCAGCAAAGAGCACGGAAAAGAAATGTTCAAGAAAAATGATGCAGCACACTTAGAAGCTATGAGGGCCACGCAACTGCTAATGGAAACCCCTAATGCTATGCAAGATTGGTTTAAAGAAAAAAAAACAGGCATTCGATGCACTTCCAGAAGACTAATACGCGTTAAGCTACAAAAAGCTTTGAACTGCTAAACGATACGAATCCATTCCAAAACCAAGGATCAGTCCTTTTGCGTTGGGCGTAATATAGGATGTATGCCTGAAGTCTTCTCGTGCAAATGTGTTCGATATGTGAACTTCAATTACTGGTGTATCAATTGCTTTAATAGCATCACCCATCCCTACTGATGTATGCGTATAAGCAGCAGCATTAAGAATAATTCCGTCAGACGAAAATCCAACTTGTTGTAAGCGGTCGATCAGTTCTCCTTCAATATTCGATTGAAAGTAATCAAAAGTTATTTGAGGAAATTTTGCTTGTAATTCTAAAAAAAAAGCATCAAAGGTTTGATTTCCATAAATACCTGGTTCACGCTGACCGAGAAGATTTAAGTTTGGACCGTTGATGATACTGATTTTCATATGCCTAATTTTAAACAAAAGTAAGTAAAGTTTTTTTAGAATTGTCATCCTGAACATGGAACGAAAAATAGAAGGCAAAAATGCTTATTTTTGATTTATGCAATGGAAACAAGCACTTTTACATTTCGAACAGTATCTTAAAATTGAACGCGGACTGTCCGTCAATTCAATAAACAGTTATTCGCTAGATGTACAAGCCTTATGGTTATTCCATAAAGAAAACAGTTCATGCACACCGCTGAATTGCTCTAAGGAAGACGTACAGCGTTTTTTGTATGAAGAAGCAAAAGAAGTGGAAGCACGCTCTCAAGCGCGTCGGATATCCGGTTTAAAGAGTTTTTTTAATTTCCTGATTTTTGAAGGCTATCGAGAAGATTCACCCATTGACCTGATAGAAAGCCCAAAATTAGGGCGAAAACTTCCTATGGTATTATCCCTTACTGAAATTGAGCAATTGCTGGATTGCATTGACCTTAGTCATGCACAAGGGCATCGTAACAGAGCCATTATTGAAACGCTTTATGGAAGTGGATTACGTGTTAGTGAATTGGTAGGTCTCAAGATTTCAGATGTGTATTTCGATGAAAATATGATGCTCATAAACGGGAAAGGAGACAAACAACGTTTGGTTCCCCTAGGAGCATTTGCCAAAAAATTTATTCAACTTTATATCGATGATGTTCGGGTACTAAACAAAATAAGTAATGAAGATCGGGACACCTTATTTTTAAATCGCAATGGAAAAAAACTCACCAGAGCAATGATTTTCACAATTGTACGTCAGTTGGGACAAGTAGTTGGTATTGAAAAGAAAATCAGTCCACACACCTTCCGACATTCCTTTGCAACACATCTACTAGAAAACGGAGCAGACTTAAGAACAATTCAGACTTTAATGGGACACGAAAGTATTACAACTACAGAGGTGTATATGCATTTAGATACCCAGCATTTGAGTCAGGTATTAAAAGATTTTCATCCGAGAAACAACTAGCTACTCGGCCATAACATTGACAACCAAACGAAAACCCTCCCCGTGAATATTCAATATTTCAACATTAGGATCGGCACGAAGGTACTTTCTCAACTTGGCGATATACACATCCATACTTCGTGAAGTGAAATAATTATCATCGTGCCAAATTTTGTTCAATGCAGTTTCACGAGAAAGCAAATCATTGACGTGCAATGCGAGTAAACGCAACAATTGATTTTCTTTTGGCGATAATTTTATTGGATCTGTATCTTTGAAAGTGAGCATTCTAAGTTTGGAATTGAAATCAAAAGATCCGATTGTAAAATCAACTTCTTCAGATTCAATGGACGGTTGAACTACTCTCCTAGAAAGTATAGATTTAATTTTAGCCAGTAAAACTTCCGAATCAAACGGCTTAGAAATATAATCATCAGCTCCAAGCTTAAACCCTTTCAAAACATCTTCCTTAAGGGTTTTGGCTGTTAAAAAAATCAAAGGGACTACATCATTTTTTTCACGAATTTCTTTTGCCAGTGTAAAGCCATCTTTATAGGGCATCATCACATCTAAAAGACAAAGATCATAAATATCCTTCTTGAATTTCTCAAAACCTTCAATTCCATTTTTCGCGAGTGTTACATCATACCCGTTGATGGATAAATACTCTCTAAGAATACTACCAAAATTTGGGTCATCTTCAACTAACAATATTTTTTTACTTTCTGCTTTCATTTCTCTAGGGTGTTAATTCAAATTAAACGTTGATTTTCGGGGTCGCTATTGGTAAACGAATTTGAAACGTGGTACCAACTTCTAGGGTACTACTTACATGAATCGTGCCGTTATGTAATTCGATGATTTTTTTGACATAAGATAGGCCAAGACCGTGACCTTTAATGTTGTGTATATTGCCTCCTTGTTGGCGATAAAACTTCTTGAATATCAATTTCAACGTCTCCGAATTCATTCCTATACCGTGGTCTTGTATTTCAAAAACCCAAACATCATCCTCATTAAAAGTACGAACTTTAATTAATGGTGCTTTAAGGGAATACTTTATAGCATTGTCTAACAAATTAACAAAGACATTCATGAAATGGTTTTTATCGACAACAACACTTTGTTTACGGGCTTTCAAATCACTCGAAATGGTACCGTTTTCGCTTTGAACAATCAATGCAACATGACTAATGGCTTCTTCAACCAAAGGGTTCATTGCAAACGATTGCAAATCCAAAGGTGTAGATCCACGATCGAGTTGCGAAATCATAAGAACATTTTCAACCTGATCTTGCATGCGTTTATTTTCTTCTCTTAACATGTTCAAATAGCGGTCAACTTTTTCTTCGTCTTTCTTTACATTCTTATTTTGCAGCGCATCAATCGCAAGGTTAATTGTTGTAATAGGCGTTTTAAATTCGTGCGACATATTGTTGATGAAGTCCGATTTAATCTCAGATATTTTTTTCTGCTGTACGATCTCGTAGATAGAATACGAACAAACTATGATAATCAATAATGTTAGCACCAAAGACAAAAGGGTAATTCCGACAATAGACGAACGTAGATAAGTGTTTTTTTCTGGAAAAGAAACAACTAAATCATAGGTGTTTACACCCTCGTTTTCTAAAAACAATGGAACCGAATACTGAGGCCCTTTTTGGCTTTCCGTATAATTATTTGAAGTTACTTTTGTTGCTAATCCATCACTAAATACACCAAACTCAAAAGGAGTGACGATATTCCTTTCAATAAGTGCACGTCTAAGTATAACATCGAGTTCATATGAATTTAATCGCTTATGAATGGGAAACGTATTGGCAATGTTAGTGAAAAAATTCTTGTAAGTAGCTTGATCAAAAGCATTTATTCGTTCAAAATCTTTTAACTTTTCAATGGTTAAAGAAATACGGTTTTCACGATCAAAGGTTTCCTTTAAAATAGCGGTAGTTCGAACACCTTTGAAATTTTTGATTTTCGGAGTTGCAGCGTTAATATCACCAAAATCACTGGACGGAATATTATACGTGTCTTCCAAAATACCAAAGGCGTGGAGTGCAGAAAGATTAGAAGGCGCATCGTTGTCATAAAACAAAAAGACATCACGGAATTCAGAAGTTTCGGGAGAACCTGCCGAATCAATAACGGTTTCAAAGCGATCAAAATAATATCGCAATTCCCGCTCCTGCACCTCTTCCGCAACTGAACTCAATGCCTGACGAATTGTTAGCGAAAATTCCTCTTCTATATTACTCATCGACGTATAGATCCAATACCCTTGAATAAAGATAATCCCAGAAAGGGATAAGAGCATGAATACAACAAGTGATAAAAAGTAATTTTTTTTCATGTAAAAATAGCGTTGTTACTGAATACAAATTTCACTATAAATTAGCGAATAGTTTGCTAAAACAATGTTAATTCCCTTTGGAAAGAGATGTTTGGATTAATTTTTGATGAATCGCATCGATTTTCAATACAGTGTCATCCCACTCCATATTTTCAATATGATAATCTGCTAATGGAATTTTTCTATTATCACTCCATTGTTTAGACATTCGATCCTGAATAGCTTCGACTGAACTGTTGTCGCGTTCCAAAACACGTTTCAGGCGGAGAGCTTCTGGAGCAGTAATTAGTATTACACTATCACAGAGTTTCGATCCTCCATTTTCAAATAAAATTGCAGCTTCTTTGATTACATAAGGAGCCTCTTGTACTGCTACCCATTCTATAAAATCTTGAGCAACCGCAGGATGAACCAATGCATTGAGTTGAGCTAATGCAGAAGCATCTTTAAAAACAAGATTTGCGATATATGGACGATTCAAAACACCATCTAAATAACTTTCAGAACCAAATACTTTACAAACAGCTTCTTTAAGATGATTAGAAGTATTCATGAGATCCTTAGCCCTGTCATCGGCTATATAACATGGAATTCCCAAAGCTGAGAAACGAAGAGCAACCTTCGACTTTCCGCTTCCTATCCCACCTGTAAGTCCAATAATTTTTGGCATGCTTATTTGCGGATTAAATATTCTACTTCTTTGGGACTCCAGCGTAAATTCTGTAATTGATTCGGGGCATCAATTAATTTTAATTTCATGGATTCATCTACAGCTCTTAATAACCTGAAGTCGCAGGAAATTATAAAATCTGATGCTGTAATTGCTTTTATCTTAGCAAGGCTAGCAGAAAAAGTAAGGTTTATACTACTTGGAAACAATTTCAAAGCAATAGAATCGGGCACATTAAAGAGTCTGATGGGAACCTTAATTGTTTTCTCAGAGAATCGATCAATAACAACTTTAAGGCTCGTTTCAGATTCAGAAAACTCCAACTGTTCTGGTGCAGGATTTAGTAGATTAAATCGATCTGTAAAGGACTTTTTTACATCTGTTTTATTTGGCGTGTTTATATATATAGTTTTGAGTGTGTCGAGTACATTCGAAGCTCCAATAACATTAATACTATCAGGTGAAAAAACCAAAGGTTCAGCAATTCCAAAACCAGCGGCTACATTCAAGCTCGTCTGTAAGGCAATTGGAAGACGCTTATTGTCTAATTGAGAATAATTGAAATACACTGTGTTTGGGAAAATCGTTCGGATTTCTGTTGTACCAGAAAGTTGTTCTTGAATTTCTGGAATACTCAATTGCAACGGAATCGAAGCATTTCCATTTTCAAAAACACCTTTCCCAGAATCTAGGGTAATTGAAGTTTTAAAAAATTTATAATACAACAATTGAAATCCAGATGCAGTTAAAGTCAATTGAACTTCCGAGCTTGTATCAGATATAGGAACAACCCCCATAGGAAAGTTATCAAATCCTATTTCTGCATAGAGCACCTCGGTATATTCATTAGAGAGTTTGGTGATCATCCAAAACAAAAAAGAAAGCGCTAAAAAAATTAAAAACGAACGTGACTTCCCTCTTTCCAATGAAAAATCTTGTAAAGAGTGGAGAAAAGGGAATCGTTGTTCCATAAACTTAAACTATTCTTTTTGAAGCATATCAATAACTTCTTGACTTACTCCTGTGTTGGAAAACCCTCCGTCATGGAATAAATTCTGAAGTGTTACTTTTTTGGTAAAATCAGAGAACATCATAACCGTATAGTCGGCACATTCTTTAGCAGATGCATTCCCAAGGGGAGACATTTTTTCTGCATAATTCAAAAAGCCATCTAAACCTTCAACCCCTTGTCCAGCTGTAGTTAGCGTAGGAGACTGTGAGATGGTGTTTACACGAACTTGCTTGTCTTTACCCATGAAGTACCCAAAGCTACGTGCAATAGACTCTAAATAAGCTTTATTGTCCGCCATATCATTGTAATTTGGAAAAACACGTTGAGCGGCAACATAGGTCAAGGCTACAATACTCCCACCGGGTTTCATTGCGTCTTTTTTGTATAGGGTTTGCAGTAATTTGTGAAATGACACCGCAGAAACATCCCATCCTTTGGTCATCCAGTCATGATTCAAGTCTGTGTAGTGTTTTCCTTTACGAACGTTTACGGACATTCCGATAGAATGTAAAACAAAATCCAATGGACCACCAAGATGCTCAACTGCTTTATCAATTAAATTTTCTAAGTCCTCGATTGAAGTCGCATCTGCTGGAATTACTGGAGCATTTACTTGTGTAGCTAGCTCGTTGATTGTACCCATTCGAAGTGCTACAGGTGCATTGGTCAATACTATTTGACCGCCTTGTTCATGAACACTTTCTGCAGTTTTCCATGCGATGGATTGATTGTCGAGTGCTCCAAAAATGATTCCTCTTTTCCCAGCTAAAAGTTGATGAGACATATGTATATAATTTGATTAATAATAAGCAAAGATACGTTAATTCAATAATTCTTTGGCGTGTTGAATCGCAGTTTCAGAAATTTCTTCTCCCCCCAACATTTGAGCAATTTCAAGAATACGATCTTCAGGTTTTAGCTTTTTAAGTTGCGTATAGGTACTCTGGTTTATAGTTTCTTTATAAACTTTAAAATGATGCGCCCCTTTAGCGGCTACTTGAGGTAAATGCGAAATTGTGATTACTTGCATATACTGACTCATTTGGTGCATTACACCTCCGATTTTATAGGAAACTTCTCCAGAAACTCCAGTATCAATCTCATCGAAAATAATGGTAGGTAATGTTTTGAAACGGGACAATATAGTTTTGATTGACAACATAATACGAGACAACTCGCCCCCAGACGCTACCTTCTTTAAGGTTCCAAACTGAGATCCTTTATTTGCCGAAAACTCAAAAACCAATTGATCTTTACCATGAAGTAAAAAACGGTCGCTTGGAAGTAAATCTATATTGAATCGTGCATTGGGCATTCCTAAAATTCCAAGTAGAGATTCGAGTTCTTCTTTTAAAGATGGAATGGTTTTTCTTCTTTTCTCCGAAAGGGTTTCGGCTACTTGTTGTACCTGTACTTTGAGTCGGTCACGTTCTTCTGTCAGCCCAATTAAATCTTCCCCAAGGGTAGCCGTTGCTTGTACTTTCTGATCTAGGCTTTCACGAATTGCAATCAATTCTTCAATTCCCTGACAGTGATGTTTAGCTTGTAGGTCATAAATTTTTTGAAGCGCTTCTTTAACGATAGCTAGTCGTGCGGGATTTGCTTCGATTTGTTCAGCTTGGAGCTGAATTTCTTGATCTAAATCTAGCAACTCAATCTTCAAGCTTTCAATTCGATTGAATAGAGGAAGGTGTTTTTCTGACAGTGAAGAAACTTTTGATAAAGCCAAGCGAACTTCACTCAGCTGTACCTCTACTCCCATCTGTTCTTCATTGACTATTTGTGATGCCTTAAGCAAACTCAATCCTATTTCTTCTGCGTGAATTAATTCTTGTTCTTCTTCTTCCAAAGGTGTAAGCATCCCAGGAACCAAAGCGGCCTCTAAAAGTTCATTTAACAGAAATGTAGAATAGTCTAAATCTTGCTTTTGCGAATCTTGCAAAGCGGTTAGTTCCAATAATCGTTCTTCTACTTTTTTGTATTGCGTAAGGTGATTTTGGTATTGCTCTAGATATGCTTTATTATTGGCTAAAGCATCCAAGACTTCTAATTGGTAATCAGACTGAGTTAGCGATAATGTTTGATGTTGTGAATGAACATCGATTAATTCTTGGCCTAAACGTTGAAGTATATTCAAGTTTACAGGGCTATCGTTTACAAAGGCACGAGACTTTCCAGAAGGTAAAATCTCTCTTCGGATTAAAGTAATCGCATCATAATCCAAATCGAGTTCTTTGAATAGGTTTTTAAGATTATAATCTTGAATAGAGAAGGTAGCTTCTACAAAACATTTTTCGTCTACGTTTTTGAGTGTAGACAAGTCTGCCCTATTTCCTAAAACTAAACCTAAACCACCGAGAAGAATCGATTTACCTGCGCCAGTTTCCCCTGTAATACTAGTCATACCCTCAGAAAAATTAACTTCTAAGTGATCGATTAATGCGAAATTTTTGATAACTAGTCCTGTAAGCACTGTAATTGAGGTTTATGAATTTCAAAGATAAATCACAAACGAGCTAATTTAAAGAAATTTGCTTAGTATTTGATGCGTTTCCATTGAGGCCCAAAGAAAGGGGCTATTTTGTTGAGTAAATCCAACGTTTTTTGAAATTCTACTTCAGGTCCATCTGAGAATATATCGACAATTTCTTCTGCCTTTGCATCAAAAAATATTTGGTTTAAAAAAGCATTCGGTCTTCGTGAATACAAACGATTCAGCCCTTGAATAGAATTCATTATGTTTTGCTTCGCTTTGGTAGGATCTTCAGTCATTAGATCAAGTCCATTGCGATGATATTCGTACATAGTGGTTCTATATTCTTTAAAGGTGTTAGATTGTAAAGTTTCGATCAACCAGTATCGGTTTCGATTTCCGTCGGCTTGATTCCATCCTTTTTTTTGGTTCTGACCAGCTAAGTTTGCAATTTGCTGCGCGACAGCGTAAAATGGGCTACCTCCTTTTTCCTGAAAGGTATCTGCCTCCATTCCTAAACTAATAAAAGCGTAAAAACTAAGTAAGGAAACTAGATTAGATTCGTAAGTTGATGTGTTATAAAAGAGGGGTTGAAATTCTTGATAACTAAAACTTATATCCTTATCCAAGTGATTGAGGATGGGTGTTTTAAAGTTAGTGTTATAAACAGGACGTTGAATCTGAACTTGAAGTGTTCCTTCGAATTGAGTTCCACTGTAACCCGTAAGATTAAGCACCATACTGCAATCGAGTTGTTCCTCATTGGCTCGATCCTGATTGGTCCAAGTTTTATTAATCATGAACTCGTTTATGCTTGTTTCTAACGTTTTAAAAACTTGCTGATTGGTTTGATTTACAAGGTCCGAATTAACAACTATTTCAAAATTAATCTCCTGGGCATTCCCAAGAGTAGAAAGAAAAACAAGCGTGTATAGGCTAAGAAGTTTTTTCATAAGCGAGCAAGATTTGGTCAAAAACATCTACGGCGACCGCTGCTTTTGTTTTTAACTCGAATGCAATTGGTTTGGTATTGGGTTGAAGATAAGTGATTTTATTTTGATCTCCACCAAAACCTGCATTCGCATCATTCAATGAGTTGAGCACAATGGCATCTAAATTCTTTCGCTCTAATTTACCCTGCGCATTTTCAAGTTCATTTTCTGTTTCAAGAGCAAACCCAACTAAAAACTGTTTCTCTTTAACGGCACCAAGATGGGCAAGAATATCGGGAGTTGGTATCAGGTTTATTTGACTGAAACCTGTTTCTTTTTTTATTTTCTGAGTCGCATTGGTATCCGGCTTAAAATCGGCAACAGCAGCAGATGCTATAAAAATAGCAGCATCTGTATAATGTAATTTAGAAACCTCGAACATTTGATCAGCCGTATTAACCCGTAAAACAGTAATATTTGCATGATCAACATCCAATGCAGAAGGGCCGCTTATCAAGATAACCTCAGCACCAAGTGCTGCAGCTCTTTTAGCTAGCTCAAAACCCATTTTACCCGAAGAATTATTTCCAATAAAACGTACAGGGTCAATAGCTTCGTAGGTGGGTCCTGCAGTAAGCACGACTTTTTTTCCGTTTAATGGAAGGTTTTTAGAGATATGATTTTCCATAAAAGACACAATGTCTTCGGGCTCTTGCATACGTCCCTTTCCTTGGAGGCCACTCGCCAAGAAACCTTCTTCGGTAGGGAGAACAACAACGCCATGCTCGGTTAAAGTTGCTTCATTTTTTTGGTTTGCTGGATGTGCATACATATCTAAATCCATTGCCGGGGCAACAAAAACTTCGCATTGTGAAGAAAGATAGGCAGCTAATAACAAGTTGGTACAACGAGCCTGCGCCATGGAAGATATCGTGTTTGAAGTGGCAGGAGCGATGAGCATATAATCTGCCCAGAGTGCCATTTCAACATGGTTGTTCCAGAGTGGGTTGTCTTGATCTTCAGCGATAAAGGAAGAGTAAACTGGGTTTTGAGAAACCGTAGCAAGTGTCAATGGGGTAACAAAGTCTTTGGAGGAAGGGGTCATGATAACCCGAACCTCCGCACCTTGTTTAATAAAAGCTCTAACGAGCATGGGAGTTTTGTAAGCCGCTATTCCACCTGAGATACCCAGGAGAATTTTTTTACCGCTGAACAAAGACATATCCTTTATTGTTCTGTTTTTCTGTGGTATACGCGATTTTGCAACCACTCTTCTACTGCCAGTGCATGTGGCTTTGGAAGACTTTCATAGAATTTAGAAACTTCAATTTGCTCTTTGTTTTCGAAAATCTCTTCTAGACTATCATTGTGTGTAGCAAATTCCTCAAGCTTTTCGTGCAATTCTTTTTTGATGTCTAAATTGATTTGCATCGCACGCTTAGAGATGATTGATAATGCTTCGTAAATATTATCTGTTTCTCCTTCAACTGAATTTTTGTCGTAGGTTGTTGTCGTAATGGGTGCTTTTGATTCTCTGTACTTTGTCATCCTAGCTATTTTGTGTTAGTTGTGAGTTGATCTATAAGGGTAAGCTCTTTTTCTATATTCTTAAATTTCCTGTCAATGTCTTTTAAAAATATAGACTCTGGAAAGTATCGTAAAAGGGTGTTTCCAATTTCTTGGGCTTCAACCAAGCGTTCTTTCTTTAGCGTAAAGATACTGTTTATTGCCAATTCGAAGTTAGAAAGGAATTTATAGTATAGTGCCTCTTCCTTAAATTGAGTACCTGGGAAGTCGCTGATGAAATTATCAAACGAATTCATCGAAGCTTTATAATCTCGTATGGTGTAGTATTTTTTAGAAATTTCAAAAGACTTTCTCTCTAGTTTCACTTGTAATTCTGCAATTAGTGTATTGGCATCATCACTAAACTCACTCTCTGGATAGTTGTCTAAAAATATCTGTAATTTATCAATTGCCTTGTAGGTATCTTGCTGATCTAGACTAGAACGAGGGGAAAGCATGTAGTACGACTTGGCAGACATGAAGTATGCTTCTTGCAGGCGATCACTTTTGGGATAAGACTTTACAAAACTCTCGAATTGATAAGCAGCTAAATTGTAATCTTTGATTTGAAAATACGTGTTAGCATAGAAGAATATGATTCTTTGTGCCTGAGGCTTCCCTCTATATGAAGGAACGATTTGTTCAAAAAGACGATTTGCCTTTTTATAGGATCCAGATTTATAATACTCTTCTGCAGCTCTATACTTCAGATTATTATCTGAGTTATTGAGTACTTTCTGGTAATCGCTACAGCTTAAGAATGAAAGAAATAACGCAAAAACTACTGTTAATTTGATGGTTTTTAAAAACATGATGCAAAACTACTAAAATATAATCAATGTGAGCTATTAAAATTCAAATGTAACTGCTAAAAAAAACTCCCGCTAGTAATTGACAAAATTTTAACGTCGAAGCTTAAAGAAATACTTTGTTAGCTTCTGAAATTGCTGCACTTAATGATTCTGATGCAGGCACCAATGGAAGGCGAACATTACCAGTGCAAAGGTCTAAACGCTTTGATAAATTTTTAACCCCAGAAGGATTGCCCTCTTGAAAAATCAGATCAATCATTTCAAGCATTTGATTGTGATATACTGTAGCTTCGTCTATACGGTCTTCTAAAGCTAGGCGGATCATTCTTGAAACTTGATTTGGAAGTGCTCCTCCAATAACCGAAATAACTCCGGATCCACCAGATAAAACTACCGGCAATGCTAATGCATCATCTCCAGAAATAACATGAAAACCGTCTGGAACAAGGTCTAAAAGAGCAAAAACAGACTCTAAGTCACCCGATGCATCTTTTGTTCCAATAATATTTGCAAAGTCAGTTGCTAAACGAACCGTAGTTTCATTCGATATCGAAACCCCAGATCGTGCAGGAACATTGTATAAGATTACGGGGATAGAAGCAGCCAGTGCAATGTGTTTAAAATGCTGGTAAATTCCTTCTTGACTCGGACGTGTGTAATAAGGACATACAGACAATAGGGCCTTGAATGCAGTCAAGTCGGTTTGTTTAATCGTGTCAACAACTGCTAAAGTATTATTGCCTCCTATTCCTAAAACCAAAGGAACTCTATTGTTGTTAACTTCCACGATCAAAGCTACAACCTTGGAACGCTCTTCAAAAGTTAATGTTGCAGTCTCTGCAGTGGTTCCCATTACTACAATATAGTCTATACCGCCACTGATAATATGCTCAACAACACGCTTTATAGCAGTGTAATCTACTTGCCCTTCTTCATCAAAAGGAGTGATCATTGCAACTCCAGATCCTTTTAAAAATTCCACTTATATTTTGTTTAAAATAGTCATATACTTCAATAATTCCTTTTTGAAGGTTTCTTTATCCTTTGGGTCAAAATCAAATACAACATCATTGATTCTTACATCTGCTCCAGAAAACCCAACACTAATTTTGTGTTTAGTTCTTTCACTAATGAGCGAAAAATCATAATCAATCTTGTTGTAATAATTGATCAATAAATCGTAATCAGGCTCACAAAAACTCAACAGATCTCCCTTGAATCTACCCCAAAAATTGACTTCTTTTGGGTTGTAAATTTGTTGATATTGTTTTTCTAATTCAGAGTTATTATTTAATAATAACAAGTTAATCTGCAGCTCAGAAATCTTAAACATCTTGGCAAGGTTTAAAAAGAATTTACTGTCTACCGCTGTAATAGGATCCACGATAATCGCAATTTTGTTGATTTTAAAAGATGCATCAAGTTGCTTGTTGGACATGTTTTTGTCCAACTCTTTTTCAAAAACCCACTTGCGTAAAAGTTTACTTATCAAACCTGTTTAATTTAGAAGTACAAAAATACCAAAACCCTAGTCCCAACATAATTAAATAGTGTTTTTGTTTAAAAAAGTCTAGAAGTGTTATAAATCTAACAAATTCAAGAATGAAGCCTCCGTCATCAAGGGGATATCTAACTTCTCAGCCTTAACCTTTTTACTTGGTCCCATACCTTCCCCTGCAACAATAAAAGAGGTTTTCGAAGAAATGGAACTTGAAACCTTTCCTCCATGCTCCTCAATCATTGCCTTAAGTTCATTTCGAGAAAGTGTTTCAAAAACACCACTCACTACAATGTTTTTACCATCTAATGCATTTGAAGTTAAAGCAAGTATTTCATTTTCCATTTGGACACCAAACTGTGTTAATCGTAACACTAATTCGCGGTTACTTGAAATTTGAAAATAGTGCACCAAACTTTGAGCAATTCGTACACCAATGTCATCCACAGCAATCAATTCTTCTTCTGTCGCTTGCATCAGACTGGACATGGAAACAAAGTGTGATGCTAATCGTTTGGCTACAGTAGCCCCAACAAAACGAATACCCAATCCAAACAACACTTTAGCAAAAGGCTGCTTCTTTGAAGCTTCTAAACCCAGTAACAGATTATCAACCGATTTTTGAGCCATGCGTTCTAAAGGCAATAATTCTTCTTCTTTTAGTGCATACAAATCTGCAATATTATTTGCCAAGCCTTCGTTAAACAACAAGGCAACTGTTTCGCCTCCCAAACCTTCTATATCCATTGCTGTTCGTCCAATATAGTGTTGCATTTTTCCAATAATCTGAGTTGCACATCCAGTAATATTGGGGCAGTAATGCTGCGCCTCGCCCGCAATTCGAACCAAAGTGGTTTCACAATCTGGACAGCTATCTATATAAGTAATTCGATTTTCTATTAACCCTCTCATCGTGTGATCGACACCTACTATTTTGGGAATGATCTCCCCTCCTTTTTCTACATAAACACGATCGCCCAAACGTAAATTTAGTTTCTCTATTTGATCTGCATTATGCAAAGATGCCCGTTTAACCGTAGTACCCGAGAGTAGTACGGGAGTTAAATTTGCAACCGGAGTAATAGCGCCCGTTCTTCCAACTTGATAACTTACAGTCTCAAGAGTAGTACTCGCCTGCTCGGCTTGATACTTATAAGAAATCGCCCAACGTGGTGATTTTGAAGTAAAACCAAGAAGCTCTTGGTCTTTTAAGTCATTAACTTTAATTACTATCCCATCAATCTCAAACGGCAATTGATCTCTTTTGTGTTCCCATTCGTTTATATAACGTAAAATGCCGTCTATAGAATCAGCTTGAACTAAAGTGTCTGGAACCGTAAAGCCCCATGAACGTGCTTCGACTAGAGAATCATAGTGGTTTTTAAACCCAAGGTTTTTGCCAACCAATGCATATAACAAACAGGTCAACGGCCGTTGAGCAGTTTCGCTACTGTCTTGAAGTTTCAATGACCCAGAAGCTGTATTTCTAGGATTCATATACGGCTCCTCACCTGCTTCAACTCGTTTTTTGTTCAGTGCTTCAAAACCAGCCAAAGGCATTACGATTTCTCCACGTATCTCAAATAAATCAGGAAAACTTCCTTGTAACTTGAGGGGGATGTTCGGGATGGTTTTGATATTCATTGTAACATCGTCGCCTTGTGTTCCATCTCCGCGAGTTACTGCTCTGAGGAGGGCACCTTTTTCGTATGTAAGATTAATTGAAGCTCCATCATATTTCAATTCACAGGTAAATGTTGGTGTTTTCCCTTCTAGGTTTTTAATGATGCGATCTACCCATTCCCTAATCTCTTCTTCAGAATACGTATTCCCAAGAGAGTACATTCGCTCCGCATGTGTTACTGTTTCAAAGTTTTTAGTGATTTGACCACCAACGCGTTGTGAAGGTGAGTTTGAATCATACAGTTTAGGGTGTTGTGCCTCTAAATCTTGAAGTTCTTTCATCATTTGATCAAACTCAAAATCACTTATCAGGCTAGTGTCATTTACATAATACTCAAAATTATACTGATGCAATTTAGAGCGTAAGCCTTCTATTTTTTCTTGGACA
Organism: Flavobacteriaceae bacterium; assembly: GCA_018608425.1. Taxonomy (GTDB): domain Bacteria; phylum Bacteroidota; class Bacteroidia; order Flavobacteriales; family Flavobacteriaceae; genus Arcticimaribacter. Next base: position 2,933 of record JABAZL010000129.1, on the reverse strand, counting down.
TTCGTCATGCTATATGTTACTTTTTGTGGCTTTAATCATCCTTGGGCGATTCAAGTAATCGTTTCGAACCTCAACAGAATCAAAGGTAAACTTTTTGAAAAAAGTTACAAGTTCATCAACAAAAATAGGATTTATCTCAAAGTAAAGTGCGCCAGAGGGTTTTAGATTTTGCTGAGCAAACTCGATGATTCTTTTATAAAAAAGCAAGGGATCTTCCTCTGGTACGAAAAGTGCCAAATCTGGTTCGTAATCCAAAACATTAGACAACATCTGCTCTTTTTCTGAAGGCACTACATAAGGGGGGTTTGAAACAATAACATCTAAAGGTTTCAACCACGGCTTCTTATCAAGGATATCTTCAAGGTGAAATTGAACAGAAACTTCGTTCTTACTGGCATTTCTTTGCGCAACATCGAGTGCTTGTTCAGAAACATCCAAAGCTGACACTTTCCATTGTTGAGCGGCTTTTTTTAAAGAAATAGCAATACAACCACTCCCCGTACCTATATCCAATATTGTTAAAGGGTTTAGTTTATCTTCATCAGAAACAATCCATTGAACCAATTCTTCCGTTTCGGGTCTGGGAATTAGAACAGCTGCATTAACTTCTAGTTCTAAATCCATAAAATAAGTGGTTCCCAAAATGTACTGCAAGGGTCTTTCTTTTTTTAATTCAATCAAAGCTAGCTCAAGCTTCTCTTCTTCGACTGTAGTGAGTTTGTAGTTCGGATCTAGGCCAATTTTAATGGGTTCCCATTTAAAATAAGCCTGCATAAGGCGTTTCAAAAAATCATCACATTCTTCGAGCGCATAAACATTCTTTAATTGAGCCCTGAAGTAAGACCTAAATTCAATTAATGTCATTTAAAGTTTTTTAGTAAGCCAAACATTACAAGAGGTATGGCCCGTAGAACCCATTGGTCCATCAATATATTCAAAACCTTTTTTGAGATACAGTTTTTGAGCGGCCTTCATATAAGGTAAGGTTTCTAGATAACACATTTCAAAGCCTTGTTCTTTTGCATAATTCAAACAATGATCAATCATTTTTTCTCCTAAAGCTTTTCCTCTTGCTTCCTTTAGGAAATACATTTTTTGCAGCTCACAAACAGAAGGATCGCCTCCTTGAAGCGAGGCAATACCAGCCCCTCCAATGAGTATTCCGTTTTCTTCAATAACAAAATAAGCAGCGCGCTCTTTTATATAGGTTTTGTGCATATAATCCAATTCTGGATCAGCATAAGCAGTACCCACTTTTGGAACACCAATTTCCACAAGGACTTGTCTGATCACAGAAGCCAAGTCAGCATTATCTTTTTCTAATACTTCTCTAATAATGATCATCTTCATTCAATTCTTTAGTATTTTTATACTTTCTAAAAATAATACTATTTCAATTCTTAGCATGAATAAAAAAGATCCTATTCACATAAAATTTATGCAGCGGTGTCTGGATCTAGCAAAACTAGGTCTTGGACAAACGTACCCAAATCCACTAGTTGGTAGTGTTCTTGTTTACAAAGGAAAAATAGTAAGTGAAGGATGGCATCAGAAAAAAGGAGAAGCTCATGCCGAAGTACACGCAATCCAAAACCTAAAAGACAAGTCTCTCTTGAATATGTGCACCTTGTATGTAAATCTTGAACCTTGCAATCACCATGGAGCGACCCCGCCTTGTAGCGATTTAATTGTGTCTTCAAAAATACCACGTGTTGTTGTGGGCTGTTCTGATCCGTTTAAATTGGTAAATGGTGCCGGTATCGAAAAACTAAAAAACGCTGGATGTGAAGTTCTCGTTGGAGTTTTAGAACAAGAAGCTCAAGAAATCAATAAACGCTTTTTCACTTTTCACTTAAAGAAAAGACCTTATATTATATTGAAATGGGCTCAAAGTACGGATGGATTTATCGCTCCATTAAAAAAAAACAGATCCCTTAAGGAGCCTGTTTGGCTTAGTAATGAGTCTTCCCAGACCTACAGCCATCTTTGGCGAGCGCAAGAGCAAAGTATTTTGGTTGGGGTACAAACTGTAATTGACGATAATCCCAGCCTTACAACTCGTAAGGTACAGGGTAATTCCCCATTAAGAATTGTTCTAGACCCTCAAGGCAGAATACCTGAAGATTCGAATGTTCTCTCAGATGAATTTGATACTTTGATTTTCTCAACTAAAAAAAGGGCTACCACTAAAGAGGTTGTAATATCAGACTTTAAAAAACCCCTTGATCAGCTTTGTACTTTTTTACACCAAAAAAACATTCAATCCTTAATAGTCGAAGGAGGAAGTAAAACCCTTCAGGGGTTTATTGATTCTGAATTATGGGATGAGGCACGAATATTTACTTCGCCAAAAGTATTGAGCGAAGGTATAAGGAAGCCTATTTTAAAGGGAAAACAAAAAAGCAGTAGCCGCATCGAAGGAGACAGGTTAGAAATAGTGCTTTCTAATCTCGAAAAAGAGCGCTAAAATTCTCTGGACAACGAATTGGTTTTCTCGTTTCAGAATTCAAAAACGCCAAAGATGTATTGCCCAGACAAACAACTTGATTTTCTTGGTTTCTGATTTCGTAAGAAAATTTAATTTTCACTTTAGGAATTTCTTCTAATTGAATATGGACAATTAAAGAATCGTCGAAAAGTGCAGAGGTTTTATAGGATAGATTTGCATCAATAACAGGCATGATTATTCCCTGTTTCTCCATTGAAGTATAAGATACACCAAGAGCAGTAAGCCATTCAAGCCGAGCCACTTCAAAATAACGTAAATAGTTGCTGTGATGCACAATTCCCATTTGATCGGTTTCGCCATATCGAACGAGAATTGGTTTGGAAATAAATTGTTTTTTAATGTATGTCATCTTGTATAAATGTAGGCTCCTATAATCTGCGAAAAAAAAACTTCATAATCAATAGCAAATGGACTTTTTTTTTAA
>JABAZL010000084.1 GCA_018608425.1 Flavobacteriaceae bacterium | reverse complement strand
GGACATTGCTTTTCTTTTTAGAGTCTCATTTTTAATAAATCGGGTTTGAATCCTAATTTGGTATAGGCTTTGATGGCACTTTTATTTTCTGCATAAACATCTAATTGTACCTCATGAATATCGCGATCCTTTGCCCATTGCACCAATTCCTTTATGAGAGCTCCATTAAGTCCATTGCCGCGTTGTTCTGGGGCTATGTACATAAAACCTAAATAGACATAATGATCTGGATTTTTATAAGGTGCGGATTTCTTAATTAGGGCATAGCCAGAACCTACTAATTTGTTGTCTACTACAACAACCAATACGTGAGCATCTTCTCGTTCAATAAGGTTTTGTATGTCGTAATAAACGATTGGGTCTTCTTTTAAGTTTGGGGCAAACGGACGCTCGTATTGAATGACTCCTTGTTCAAATTCTTGCAAGATTTTGAGTTCATCAGTTACAGCTTCGCGAATGGTATAGTTGAAGGGTGCCATAAAATAGTTTTACTTTAAAATTTCAAGATAGTTTAATGAAGCTAAAGATAGTAAAACGAGAAATTTCGAAGCATTTACTTATTTGATTTTCGTTTTTTTTGAATTCTTAAATTGTAAGTTCAATTTGATTTCCTTCTGGGTCAGCAACAACACTTTCATAGTATCCATCACCCGTTGTTCGCGGTTCTCCAAGGATAGAATATCCTTTCACCCGAAGGGTATGTGTTAAATCATCTACCATTTGTTTACTTCCCAATGCGATTGCAAAATGAGCTAATCCAAGATTCTGTTCTAAACCTTCTAAATGCTTCAAAATATCAGGCCTATGCATTAATTCAATTCGAGTTCCGCTTGAAAACGAAAGAAAATATGAGCTGAATTTTTTTATGGGATTAAAGTATTTTTCATTCGCATTGACCTCAAAGAATTCAAGGTAAAATGCTTTCATTTTTTCAATGTCTTTGGTCCAAATTGCTAGATGTTCAATCGTCATGGTTCATTTTTTTTAAGGGTTGTAGCACAACTTATAATCCAGAGTAAAAATATGCTTTCTATTATACGTTGGTACATTCCTATGAAGTGAGTTAAGGGGTTGAGGAATAAGTAAAGCACAAACAGACTGCTAAGACTCCCCAAAAGTATCCCGTGATTGGATAGCCTTGAATGATTTGTTTTTCTAAGTCCAACACCCAACAAAAGTATGCAACAAGGTACAGTCAGATAGGTTAAAAATCCGAATAGATTGTGGATTATCTGAGCTGTGCTTGGAGTGGTAAATCCCGGATTACAACCATAATCACAAGGAAAAATTCCAACGATTATGGTTGACAGACCATAGAAAAAAACAAGTCCATAAAACCCAATTGTAATAAATTGATGCTTAGGAAAGTGTTTTTTTGCGTAAAATAAAAAGAGGGTAAATAAAACCCCGCTTGGAATGATCCCAAACATTCTAAGATATATACCGTAAGTAGTGCCAATGGCATAAGTTTCGCTGATGAGTTGACGCAGTGAATCATAGCCTTCAATCGAATATCCTCCAAGGATACTGGAAGCTGCAAAAAGGAGCACCCCAAGAATGCCGATTCGAGATACGGTTTTACTATTCATATTTTTTTATTTTTAATAGGAACGATTTTAAAATAATTTATAAACGAATCTCGGTATTGTTACATTAATTATCCTCATTCAATGGTATTTCTGTCAAACGGATAGTTGTTGTTTTTTTCAATTAAAAGATGAGTCAGTTCTTTTTCGGGTTTGAAAAGACTTCTTTTTCTTAATACTTTACTCGTAAATAACTTGGACAAATCCCACAATAAGGAAAGTCTCGTTGAAAGTAGTATGCGTAGGTTTTTCATAGTATGGAACAGATTTGGGTGCTGTATTTTCAAATATAATAAAAAAAATAAACCTCTTAAAATAATACATAATTATTGCTTTTTAAGGGGGAGCATGGGCATAAAAACGCTTCTACAAGTGCATCTATGTTGCATTAATGCATTGCTTTAAATTTTAAAAAAGATGTTAAACTATTTGAATATAATAGTAATACTATTATATTTGCACCTAAGTATATGAAAAACCTACAGCTCCATATCGTAATCAGTCCTGATCTTTTTACAAAGAACCCAGAATCTTCTGTGCTTGGACAAAAAATTGTATCCAAAAGTATCGAGATGATTGATGATTTAGGCTTTGAAGATTTTACCTTCAAAAAACTAGGAGTTGAAATTGGGTCTAATGAAAGTTCGGTATATCGCTATTTTGAAAGCAAACATGCGCTGCTGGTTTACCTAATGAACTGGTACTGGAGTTGGATTGAATATAAGTTGGTTTTCGCAACCCTTAATGTTGCATCAGCTCCTGATAAACTCAATACCGCAATTGCTATTTTAACCGAAGAAGTTACAGAAGACAATTCCTTTTCTTACATCAACGAGGTGATGCTTAATAAAATTATTATTGCCGAATCTTCAAAAGCTTACCACACCAAAGCGGTTGACCAAGAAAATAAAAAAGGCTATTACAAAACCTATAAAGATGTTGTAGAACGAGTAAGTGCAATTGTATTAGAAATCAATCCTACTTATGAATTCCCTCACATGCTGATTTCAACTGTAATAGAAGGTGCACATCATCAGCGTTATTTTTCTAAACATCTTCCATCCTTAACCGATGTCAGAAAAGGAGGAAATAATATTGT
>JABAZL010000166.1 GCA_018608425.1 Flavobacteriaceae bacterium | reverse complement strand
GCTTTAGTTTTGATTTCTGTTGACATAGATCTTGTGTTATCCGATGCAAATATACAAACTTCTCTTTAGAGAATCAGTAGATAACCTACAGCAAAACTTGTTAAAAATAGAAGCCCAAAAACGCTAAGGATTTGCAAGCCTTTCCCCGGTTTGTCTTTTTTCGGCATTTGATCGCTTCGTACTAGTTTGAAGTTCAAAAACGCATAAAAAGGTGCAGTGATGAAGGATAGTACAGTGGCGATACGTATTAAAAGACCCATTTCAGAAAGCAGAAATACGAAGATGCTTATGGTTCCACATGCAAGAATTAATAGCCACAATTTGTAATCGTTTCGTTTCCTTTTGGGATATAGTAATTCGATGGTTTTATTCATTGCCCTTGGAGAAGCATCGAGTGTTGTAATCGTTGTGCTGAACATGGTTGTCAACGCCGCAATTGCTATCAAAAAGTAAACTCCTGTCCCTAAAGTTGATGTGTATAGATTGATAAGTTGAGATGCAAAAACACCTCCTTGACTTGAAAATTCTGTTCCAGTTCCAAACATCACAAATACACCAAGACCCATAAAACAAGCGCCTAAAATTAAAGTAACCCAATAGCCAACATTGAAATCAAAAAGACTTTCTTTCATGGTAACTTTAGAGCTGAGTTCTTTGTTTTTTTCAATGGTCCACAGGGAATGCCAAATAGAGATATCCATTGGAGCTGGCATCCAACCCATGAAGGCAATGAGAAACAAGAGGTTTGTTTCTGCAGGAAAAATTTGAACCAAAGATAGGGGAGTTGTGTTTTTTATTGAGGCAAGACCAACTGCAATAATTGTTGTGATTGTGAGGGTTAGAATCACCCATTTTACGATGCGATCGAGTGTTGCGTATTTGCCAATCCACAAAATGACTGTACAAATCAATGTGATCGCAACTGACCAGTAAACCAGATTATCTGAAACTCCAAATATTTGAGATGCTAATCCTGCTGTAACAATAGTAACAGCTGTCTGAATAGTAAACATGGTAGCTATGTTCAATACAAAGTAAGCCCTGAGATATCCTTTTCCTAATTTGTAATAGCCATCTAGCAAGCTGGTGTTTGTGGCAACAGTAAAGCGAGGACCATATTGAAAAAATGGGTATTTAAAAAGATTAACTAAGATTAATGCCCAGATAAAGCCCCACCCGAAATCGGCTCCAGCTCGAGTAGATTGTACAAGGTGCGATACGCCAATTGCTGCTCCAGCAAAAAGAAGACCTGGGCCTAGTTTACTGAGCTTATTCCTCATGATTCGTGATTTTCTGTGCCAATACTTTTTTAGCTCGAAGCAAGGTCACTTTTACTGTGTTTAAAGGGAGTTCCAGTCGGTCACTGATTTCTTTATAAGAGAGTTCTTCGAAATAACGCAAGCGAATAATCGTCTTGTATTCAGTTTTAAGTGTTTTTATGTTCAGCAGTAAATCCGAAAGATTTTGAGTAATGATGAGAAGATCTTCAGGAGATGGATTATTGTCTTGAACTTGAGTTACAACCCGTTCGTCATAAGCCGTAGCATCAATTTTATTTTTTGTTTTTTCTTTTCGATGTTGGTCAATTTGTATGTTATTGGAAATTGTGATTAACCACGTTTCAAAAGTATACTTTGGGTTAAAAGTTTCAATTCGATCAAATGCCTTTGCAAAGGTTCGAACACCAATATCTTCTGCTTGGTCTTCGCTTCCTGTTTTTTTTAAAAGGTACTTGTATAAATAATCCCAGAACGTTTCAAAAAGATATCCAAATGCTTTTTGATTGTTGGTTTTTGCTAAGTGAATTGCTTCAAGAACAGCTTTAGCTTTCATCTTTCTAAGGTACGAAAATTCAAAGAAGTATTATTGTTGTGCAAGTTCTGGGTTTTTACACTCCTGTTCATCAGGAAGTTTGCCACAGAAACCACAAGGTTCACTGTCCTTATTTAGAAAAGGACTCTGGCTTGCACAAGTTCCAGCAAATTTACCATCTTTCTTTATCAAGATTTTAATAGCAATCCCAGCAAAAGCTAGTGCTAAAAGAACAAATGTAATTAGGAATAATTGAATCATAAGATTACAAAAATACAATATTTTTTTATTAGTGTCGAAGAAATGAATTGGATTGCGGTTAAAAAAAACAATTATTTAGAGCCCCTTAATTTTACCATCTATTACCTAAACCAACCAAAAAACACATCTAAACATACCATAGGTTACATGGGGCGTGGAGTTCTCTTCTAAAACAATCATTTTTGACATAGAAAAGTATACTAACTATATCTATATGAGATCTGTGTCTGCTATAAATTCTACAAAAATAAACGATTCTGAGTACACCTTCCTAATGTCATATGTACTTGGATTGAGCGATTTATCAATACAACAAATGCTGTCTTTGGATGTATAAAATTTCAACAGAATTCAATCTAATTTATTTAAGAAGTTAGAAGTACAAAATTCTTATTTCGCTGTAAAACGTGCTTATGAACACAGACTTTTATGTCCCATCGGATATACGGATGAAGTGGTAAAAACAAAAACATTAGAATTTCTTGATAACCATATTGAAATGTTTCAAGAATTATCTGTGTCTCGTGAAAAAGCAATCTGGGAATGCTATGATTTACTTCTAGAATTTAGAAACGATTTGAATGAAATAAGAGAAGGAAATGATGACCATAAAAAAATCCCA
>JABAZL010000155.1 GCA_018608425.1 Flavobacteriaceae bacterium | reverse complement strand
TTCAATGGTTGGTCATTAATTTTTAGAAGTACCGAATTTGGACTTACTTCGTACATATATGCTCCCGATTCAAGAACATGGAGTCCGAAGTCTAGGTTCATTTCTTTCTTTTCTTCGGCAGTGAAATTTTCAATAGTCATCTGCATAAAACGTACTTGATTGATTACTTCTAAAGTGACTAAAGCTGTTTTTGCTTCCCCATCCCTATAGTATTCAACAGTAACTCGATCTCCAGGATGTTTGCTTTCGATGTATCCTGTCAGGTCTGAAAAGGTTTTTATCTTGATGTCATCGATCTTGGTGATGATATCTTCTTCTTTTAATCCTGCTTTTTCAGCTCCCATCCCTTTTTGAACCTCGCGAATGTAAACACCCTCCAGAAGACTTAGGTTTTCAGAGGCAACTAAATCTGGGGTTACTGGAGTTCCAAAAATACCGATCAATCCTTTTTTAACACTTCCAAATTCAACAAGATCCTCAAACACCTTACGAGCAATATTACTCGGAATAGCAAAAGAATAACCTTCGAAGCCCCCACTCATCGATGTGATTGCAGTATTGATTCCAATTAATTCTCCGGATGTATTTACCAATGCGCCGCCGCTATTCCCCATGTTTACTGCTGCATCGGTTTGGATGTAGGATTGGTTTTTACTATCACGATCGTTCAAATCTCTAGATTTTGCACTGATAATCCCGGCAGTTACTGTAGAATTGAGATTGAAAGGATTTCCTATTGCTAAGACCCATTCTCCTATTCTAGTCTGATCGGAATCTGCAAAATACAAGTAAGGTAAGGGCTTGTCAGTATTTATTTTTAAAACTGCAATATCTGTCGCTGGGTCTGTTGCTACCAGCGTAGCTTGATATCGCTTATTGTCGTTTGTTGTTACTTCAAGTTTTGTTGCGTTTTCTATAACATGATTGTTGGTCAACACATATCCGTCAGGAGAAACAATAACTCCCGATCCAGTTCCAACACGTGCTCTTCTGTCTTCTCCTAAAAAGTATTCTAAATAGTTGTCGGAAGAACCGCTTGCAGTATTTTTTATATGAACAACAGCTCCTATACTTTTGTTAGCCGCAAGGATAAAGTCAGTTGGTGCCGCATTTATAGTCTCGTAATTAGAAGCAAAATTCAGGGGTACTACAGGAATTGTTTCAGCTTCGACACCTAATTTTTCTGGACTATAAAAAGAAATGAAAAACATAAAAGTAAGCCCCGAACTGATTAGGGATACTAAACTGATTTTGATAATTGTCTTCATAAGATTTAATATTTAGTCTAAAATTAGAAAACTGTTGGCGAGTTTTTAATCTGTTTAACGTGCTTTTAACACCCTTTCTAACAAAAAATATTGTGTAAATTTGTTTTTCATATGGAACAAACTTTTTATAAATATCAAGGTACAGGAAACGATTTTATTTTAATTGATGATCGGGCCAATGTTTTCCCTCTAAAGGATGTTTCTTTAGTAGCTCGTCTTTGTGATCGTCGTTTTGGGATTGGAGCAGACGGATTAATTTTAATTCAAAATGCTGCTACATCAGATTTCAAGATGGTTTATTTTAATGCCGATGGAAATGAAAGTTCTTTGTGTGGCAATGGCGCACGATGTACAATTGCCTTTGCAAACTTCTTAAATTGTATTGAAGATAAAACAACCTTTGAAGCTGTAGATGGTTTGCACAGTGCGCATATCGATGGTGACATTATTTCATTGCAGATGCATGATGTAAGTAAAATTCAAGCTTTTGAAAACCATACCTTTTTAGATACCGGTTCTCCCCATCATGTTGAAATGGTTGAGAAGTTGAAAACGTTTGATGTTTATGGAAATGGAAAAAGAATACGCGAAGGATCTCCTTATTATATGACAGGCACCAACGTTAATTTTGTAGAACAATTGGCTAAAGATCAGTTTGCAATAAGGACCTATGAAAGGGGAGTAGAAGACGAAACGCTTTCTTGTGGAACTGGAGCAACTGCAGTTGCTCTGGCAATGTATGAAAACAAAAAAACTACGGCTACGAAGATTAAGATCAATGTTCAAGGTGGTGTTTTAGAGATTCAATTTGAGGTAACGGACAAAGGGTATTCTCAGATTTTTCTTTCGGGACCAGCAGAACAAGTTTATAGTGGAACCTTTAAATTTTAGTTGTGGACAAAACCTGCAGCTTACGACTTTTAGAGCCCTCAGATCTTGATTTTTTAGAGCGTATTGAAAACGATACGCGTTTGTGGAAATATTCAAATACGACAAAACCTTTCTCAAACGAGGTTTTGAAAATCTATATTCAAAATGCAAAGCAAGACATAGTAGATGCAGGTCAACAACGTTTTGTAATTGTAGATTCGGACTCCAACAAGCTTGGTTTGATAGATTTATTCGATTATGAACCAAAACATGCACGAGCAGCGGTAGGGGTTGTGATCATAGAAGAATGTAGAGGTAAGGGGTATGCCAAAGAAGGATTACGTTTGTTAGAGGAAAATGTAATCCAAAAATTAAACCTGCATCAGCTCTATGCAGGAGTATCGATAGAAAACACTCCAAGCCGTGCTTTGTTCAAAGCAGCGGGTTATATAGAAACTGCTGTCAAAAAAGATTGGAGCTATTACGAGAATCAATTTCACGATGAAATCATCGTTCAAAAACTTTTAAATGTATAGAAAAAAAATAATCAGTGTAATATTACTTAT
>JABAZL010000172.1 GCA_018608425.1 Flavobacteriaceae bacterium | reverse complement strand
CTTGTGAGAGCTCACTAAACAATAAATTTTTTAGCAATGTTCTCACCTCTTTTGTTAGTCGATTTGGAGTTCCTTTTTTTCTGCCTCCATATTTTACTGCTGCAACTGTTTCCATCTACTTTCTGCTATTTTAGATTAATTACTTTGTTCTAACTCGTTTAATAATCTTGACCTGCAATAAGCCGAAACAGATAAATTGTATGACAATGCCAAAGCAGTTAATTTCTGTTTATCCGAAGGCCTAATTCTCAAATTAATTATCTCATCTAAATATTCCATGCGTTGGGTTTTTATATATAACAGCTAAAGCTAGGCCTTGTTATTGACTAATTATAGGGTGTGTTACATACGGATGCATACTACTGTATATGTGTTACATAAATCTTGAACAAGGTTTGGGAGAAAGAGGGATCAGAACCTTCCTTGTAAGTGTATGATTCACAGGATTTTAAAACTACACTCCTTCCCTACTCACCGAATTGGTCCCTTTTTATTTGATTCTAATTTGTTCTATTTGATATGCTTATGATTAATTCTTCTCATTAGATGAATAAAATAGAATAACCATCGTAGGATAATTACTTATATTGCCACTTATGAATACTTGGCATATCCACATTCAAGGAAGGGTTCAGGGAGTAGGTTTTCGTCCTAATATCTATCGATTGGCGTCTAAAAAACAACTAAACGGGGTTGTTTACAACGACCTTAATGGTGTTCATATTAAATTTACAGCCAAGAAAGAAACAGCAATTCCTTTTTATAAGACCGTCCTTAGCGATGCCCCTAGTCTAGCAAAAATCACCAAACATTCCATTCTGGAAATTGACAATCAAATTTATGAAGGTTTTCAAATTTTACAAAATCAGGAGGCCAAGACTACTGCATTGATGTTAACGCCTGATTTTGCTTTATGCGAAAACTGCAGAGCAGAAGTTTTATCCCATGATAATAGAAGGTTACTATATCCCTTCATTACCTGCACTTCATGTGGTCCGCGCTTTTCTTTGATTAACGGTCTGCCATTTGAAAGAGAATTCACCGTTATGGATGAATTTAAAATGTGTGTAACTTGTAAAGAAGAGTATACCAACCCTGAAAATCGTAGATACCATTCTCAAACTAATTCCTGTACTACTTGCGGAATCAAATTATCTTTAAAAGACCCACAAGGAGAAGAAATTGTGAATGACACAAAAGAAATCATTAATAAAGTTGTCGATTTTTGGCATGAGGGAAAAATTGTTGTAATTAAAGGTATTGGTGGATATTTACTAACCTGTGATGCGACCAATAGTAAAGTAATAAATACGCTGAGAAAAAGAAAACAAAGACCTTCAAAACCTTTTGCTTGTATGTACCCCAATATTGAATTGATACAACAAGAATTTCAAACGGATCCTTCAGAAATCAAAATGCTGTTGGGTGAAGTGGCTCCTATCGTCTTGTTTAAATTAAAGAACAACCAAGCTAATATTGCCGAACACGAAGTAGCCCCTAATCTTGACCAGATTGGCGTCATGTTGCCCTATACCCCACTCTATGAACTTTTGATGCAAAGTTTCGGTAAACCTATTATAGCGACAAGTGGAAATATTAGTAATGCCTCTATTGTTTTTGAAGACGATAAGGTCTTTTCTGAATTATCGGGTATTTGGGATTACGTTCTTACGAATGACCGTGAAATAGTAACGTCTCAAGATGATAGTGTTGTTCGCTTTAGTCAATTAAAAAAACAGCGAATACTTATTCGAAGGTCAAGAGGTTTATCTCCCAATTATTTCGGGCCAGTTTCCAATGAAAGAGAAGAGGTAATTCTAGCAATGGGAGCCTCTCAAAAAAGTGTCTTCGGTGTACTTTACAAAGAATTATTCTATCTAAGCCAGTATTTAGGTAATCTCGTTTATTTTGAAAGTGCAGAGAACTATAAAAGGACTATTGATCATTTCATGAATTTACTAAACTGTCGACCCAATGTTATTTTGGTCGATAAACACCCAAACTATCATTCTACCGAATATGGAAAATATTTAACAGATGAATATGGTGCAAAGCTTGTGTCCATTCAACACCATTTTGCTCATTTTGCCAGTGTTTTATCTGAACACTCGTTATTGACAAAACCGGAAAAGGTCTTAGGAATTATATGGGATGGCACAGGATTCGGAAATGATGGAAATAATTGGGGCGGAGAATTTTTGACGTATGAAAACAGCACTTTTACCCGTCTGTTACATTTATCCTATGTACCATCTATTTTGGGTGATAAAATGTCTTTAGAGCCTCGCATTTCCGCCTTGGTACATTGTTGGAAAAATGATACGGCGACAGAAATGATAAGAGGAAAGTTCACTGAACAAGAATGGTTATTATATCAAAAAACACTTAATAAAGGACAGTTTTTAAAAACATCGAGCATGGGTCGACTATTTGACGCCGTGGCATGCCTATTAGGAATAATGGATGTACAAACTTATGAAGGAGAGGCCGCTTTAAAACTAGAGTCTTTAGCGCAAACTTATGTTGACCAAAGTGAAATTATAGATAAAACATATTATGTTTCAAAAATATCGTATATTGGAAATCTGCCTACGGGCGATATTATTATAGGTGTAGTGAAGGATTTAAAAAGTGGTATGGATTTAAATCAGATTGCCTTTAAATTTCACTACTCTCTGGTGAAGATAGTTGACAAAATTGCTCGCTTAAAAAGTATTAAAAAAGTAACTTTTAGTGGAGGTGTTTTTCAGAATGCGCTGTTAGTTGATTTAATGCAGTTGCATTTGGAACCCAATTTTCAACTCTATTTTCATGAAGAAGTATCACCTAACGATGAGAACATTGCACTAGGGCAATTAGCATTTTACCAAACTACAAACAAAGATGAAATTTCTTAGTGAATACCGAGATGCCGATTTAGCAAAAAAATACCTAGACGAAATTCATGCTATTGTTACCCAGCCATGGAATATCATGGAAGTTTGTGGGGGGCAAACACATAGTTTGGTCAAAAATGGCATTGTGCAATTGTTACCCAAGGAAGTTCAAATGATTCATGGGCCAGGATGCCCCGTTTGTGTTACTCCGCTTCATTTGATTGACAAAGCCATTCATCTGGCTGAAGTCGAAAAGGTTATTCTTTGTTCTTTTGGAGACATGTTAAGGGTACCCGGATCGGCAAAGAGTTTGTTACAGGTCAAAGCTGCTGGCGCAGATATTCGCATTTTGTATTCTCCTTTAGAAGCTGTTCAAATCGCGAGTGACAACCCTAGCCAAGAAGTTGTCTTTTTTGCCGTTGGTTTTGAGACTACAGCTCCTGCCAATGCTCTTTCTGTAAATAAAGCAGCCGATTTAGGGCTGACAAATTTTTCCATTTTAGCTTCACAAGTATTGGTGCCACCGGCAATGGAAGCGGTAATTGAAGATGAGGAAAGTAAGGTTGATGCATTTTTAGCTGCAGGTCATGTTTGCACTATTATGGGTGTTGAAGAATATTATCCTTTGGTAGAAAAGTATAAAATTCCGATGGTAGTTACTGGTTTTGAACCCGTAGATCTTTTGCAAGGTATATTACTCACAGTACAGCAATTGGAAAAAGGAGAAGCTGTTCTCCAAAATCAATATAGTAGGGTTGTAAAACCTGAAGGTAATCCCAAAGCGCAAGAACTCATTCACAAAATTTTTAAGGTGTCTGATCGCGAATGGCGTGGTATCGGAGCTATTCCTGCTAGTGGTCTTGAAGTACGGCCTGAGTATGAGTCGTTTGATGCCAACCTCAAATTCAAAATCCATATCCCGAAAGTAGAAGAGCCCAAAGAATGTATCGCTGGCTTGGTTTTGAAAGGAATTAAAAAACCAATGGAATGTTCTCAGTTTGGAAAAAAATGCAATCCTCAAAACCCAATGGGAGCTCCTATGGTTAGTTCTGAAGGAGCTTGTGCAGCTTACTATCACTTCAGCGGAACCGCAGAAACTATTTCCTAACCTATCTAATTCCAAAGAATGTCAAAAACATACTCAAAAATGCAACTGCAATGTCCTATACCTAAATTGGACTTTGATATTATTACTCTTGGTCACGGAAGTGGCGGACTTTTAACCAACAAATTATTAGATTCAGGGGTCTTTCATCTTTTTAAAAATGAGCATTTACAACAGCGACATGATGGAGCTATCTTAGAATTACCAGGTAAAACGGCTTTCACAACAGACAGTTTTGTAATCTCTCCTATTTTCTTTCCAGGTGGTACTATTGGCGAATTGGCCGTGAACGGAACTGTGAATGACTTAGCTATGTGCGGTGCAATACCAAAATATCTTTCGCTGAGTTTTATTCTTGAAGAAGGTTTAAAGATGACCGATTTCTGGGAAATTTTAGTTGCAATCAAATGGGCATCAGAAATGGCCAATGTGCAAATTGTAACTGGAGATACCAAGGTGGTTGAAAGAGGTAAAGGGGATAAAATATTCATAAATACTACCGGAGTAGGCCAAGTGCATGACCGAGCGAAAATTTCAGTTAAGAATATAAAAGCAGGAGATAAAATTATTGTTAGCGATTCTATTGCTACCCATGGCGTGGCAATCATGTCAGTTCGGGAGGGTATTGAATTCGAAACTGCTATCAAAAGCGATACTAGAGGCTTAAATCACATCGTATCAAAACTGCTCGATGATTTTGGCGAAGACATACATCTGCTAAAAGATCCAACGCGTGGTGGAGTAGCTACCGTTCTTAACGAAATAACCAGAGATAGAAACCTAGGTGTGGAAATAGTACACAAACACCTCCCCATAGAGCGGGAAGTAGATGCGCTCTGTGAAATACTTGGTCTAGACCCACTCTATGTGGCTAATGAAGGCATCTTCATTGCAGTGGTCGATGCTGAAGTGAGCGAAAAAGTTTTGGAAGCACTCCAAAAAATGGAACATTGTTCAAACGCATCAATTATTGGCGAGGTGGTAGAAAATCACCCAAAACAGGTAGTCTTAACCAGCGCTATTGGTGGTAAACGCATTGTAAATATGCTAGTTGGAGAACAATTACCACGCATTTGTTAAATTTTATTATTTTTCTACCAAAATTATAACTAATCAATACCAAAATACATGAGGAATTATTTTATCGCTACAATTTTTGTGCTGTCACACACTTTTTTTTATGGGCAAAAACAAGTTCAGGATACAGTAAAACTAGACGTGATTGAGGTTACAGCCTTACGGTCTTCTTCACCCCTTAAAAACCTACCTGTAAACGTGTCTTTAATTCAGGAGAAGGCAATTATTGAGAACCAACCACCATCTGCTACAGAGATTTTGAAATATGTGCCTGGCGTTGTAATTCAGAATGATGGCGGTATTACCAGTACACCAATAATCAGAGGTTTATCAAGAGAGAGAGCTCCCATTTTAATTGACGGTAATTCTTTTGTAGGAGGGCGTATACGAAGTTATGCGTTGATTGATCCTTGGCAAATCGAGCGAGTTGAAGTAATTAAAGGTCCAGCCTCAGCATTCTGGGGAAGTGATGCCGTGAGCGGACTAGTTAATGTAATTACCAGAAAAGCAGAAAATGGATACGGCAAAGATTTTAAAATAGGAACCAGTCTTTATGGTGGTTATCAATCTGTTAATTCTTATTCGCGAGGCAGACTTGAAGTTGAGGGAAGAGGAAATGGCTTTGACTTTTTGATCGGCGGAGGTATTAGAGATGCTAGTAATACGGATACACCTGGTGGAGAAGTTCCAAACAGTCAATTTGAATCTAATTATATTGATTGGAATATAGGTTATTCTCCAGCCGAAAATCATCGCTTTGAATTCAGTGGTAAAAATTTTAAAAATGACAACGTAGGATTTCCTGGAGGATTAGGAGCCCCAGGACCTCCAGTTCGTGTTCGACTCTTTTCTCCAGATGAACAGACAGGTTATAACTTTAATTATAGTGGTAAAAAGTTATCAGGTACAATTGAGGAAGTTGGATTTAGCGTGTATTCAAAACAACAACGACTCCATATTGATCAGGTTACCAATATATTCTTTCCAAATACTACGAATATAAACCGTAGAATTGATGTGAATTTAGATGTCGATGTCGATTTTGGAGGGGCGAAAGCTTTTGCGGCACTTCGTCTAGCAGAAAATTCCAAATTGACTATAGGTGCAGATTATCTTAGGGAGCATCGTTTTGGGACTAAAAGAGAATTGATAGTTGATATTTTTAACCCTATGGGAGTGCAAGTAAATCAGGTAGCTCCGCCACCAGGGCAAATACAGCCAGATAGTGATGCTACATCAATAGGTCTTTTTGCCGTAGAAGAATGGAAGGTTAGTGATGCCTTTGATTTACTGATTGCCCTACGTTATGACAATGTGAAGAACGAGATTAAGCGTGAGCCCTTTTTTATACCTGAAATAGCGGATTTATATAATGACGATAACGTTTCTGATAACAATAGTGCATTGACGGGTAATATTGGAGCTAAAATTCATGCTTCAGAAAAATCAGATTTCACTATCAATTTGGCAAATTCCTTTAGAGGGCCAGATTTATTTTCCAAATATAATTTTGCCGATGGCGTAATTCCCAATCCCGATTTAGAACCAGAAAAAGGAGTTTTTTATGAATTAGGGTATGCTTATAACGCTCAAAAATTTAAATTAAACGCCAACTTTTATCAAAACTTCTTAGATAATCTTTACGTACCGGTTAGTGTAGATTTTCAAGGTACTCCTGCCGTACAAAATCAGGCTGTTGGAGAAGCAAAACTTACTGGTTTTGAGTACGAGCTTAGTTACTCCATTGGAACATTGTCCGATATATTCTGGACAGGGTCTTATATTAGAGGTAAAAATGAAGTAACAAATGAAGATTTGGCATTTATGCCAGCTAGTCAAAATATATTTGGTTTTCAAATTCGAAATTCTAGTGACACTTTTTTCGGACGTCTTGAGGGAATTTTTACGGGTAAACAAGACAGGCCAGCTCCAACAGAAAGGGAGACAGATGCTTATTCTTTGTTCAATCTAAGTGCTGGGGTTAATCTTCATAAGGCCTTTCCAAAATTACCATATTCAAAGTTTGTACTGTCTGTGGATAATCTGACCGATAAAGAGTATCAAAGTCATGTTTTTAGAGGTACGCCAGGAAATCAAACTCGCTTTTTTGCGCCAGGTCGTAGCATCAACGCTCAGCTTATTATTCGATTAGGAGTTGCGGGCAAACATTAAATAAATAATGGCAAGTACAAAACAAAAAATATTAAATTCATCCATCAATCTATTTAATAAAAAAGGATTGGTCAATGTTCGTTTGCAGCAAATTGCTGACGAATCTGGTATTAGTGTGGGTAATCTTGCTTACCATTACTACAGCAAGAAAGCTATTATACAGGCCATAGATAAAGAACTGGGTAATGAATTAGAGTTATTGTTATCTATTGACCAAAATTTCCCTTCCTTAATTGATTTTGATAATCATTTGGGGCGCTATTTTTTTGTACTTAATCAATATTCCTTTTATTTCTTGGACCTACTTGAAATGGAAAGAGCTTATCCAAAAATGCATGCAAAACGTGTAACCTATTTGGAGAAAATGATTGTACAGATAGAGGAATGGTTGCGACTAAATTCTGAGAAAGGTATTATTAAGTCTGAACAATTAGACGCACAATACTTGCATACCGCCGAATCAATTTGGTTGATTATTACGTTCTGGCTTACCCAACGACAGGTGCGCGGTAAAACCGATATTGGTGAAGGCCATTTCAAAGAATTTATTTGGAATCAATTGATTCCTCTACTTACAAAAGAGGGTTGGATGGAATTTGAAGCCGTAATCCTCCCGCAACTAAAATTTTATTTAGATGAATCCGTCTCACTGGATTTTCGTAAGTTTACTTAAACTTAAATTTGTATTTATGTGTTTAGCCGTACCAGGGAAAATTATAGGCTTTGATGATACTAGAGAAAGTGTATTCAAAATAGGCAAGGTTTCATTTGATGGGATTATAAAAAAAATCAATCTAGGACTGGTGCCTGAAGCTAAAGAAGGCGATTATGTATTAGTACATGTCGGCGTTGCTATGAGTGTAGTTGATGAGGAAGAAGCAAAACGCACAATGGATTTTCTACTTGGAACTGATGAACTTGATGATATTAGGCCTGATGATGAATAATAATGTTAAATTAAGATACTAATGAAAATAGCAATAGCAGGTAAGGGAGGTGTTGGCAAAACTACTATTAGCGGAACACTTTGCCGGATTTTTGGTGCCAAAGGGGATGAAGTTCTCGCCATTGATGGTGATCCCAATCCTAACCTTTCCATTGTTTTAGGTATTGACAAGTCAGACAAAGGTCCACCAAATTTAAGCACCGACATCATCGAAAGAGTAGAGATTGGAGATGGTAAATGGAAATTTCAAGTAAAGATTCCTTTTCAAGAAGTATTGGAAACCTACGGGCAAAAGGCAACAGATAATGTAACCTTACTTATGATCGGTAAACCAGAAAAGGCAGGTACAGGATGCATGTGTGGTTCACATACCGTCGTTCGCGAATTGGTAAATTCAGCACTATCTTCAGAACATGGGCGAATTATGGTCTTGGATACGGAAGCATCTTTAGAGCATATGAAACGAGGAACGTCTAAATACGTAGATAAAATCTATACGGTTGTTGAGCCCTACTACAGATCTCTAGAGGCGGCTTCCCGATTTGCCGAAATGGCAGAACAATTAGGTATTGGTAAAGTAGAGGCAATTGCCAATAAGGTACGCACCAAAGAAGATGAAATGGCAATACGAGAGTACTGCGCTAAAATCAACCTTCCAATTGCCGTATTTGTTCCATTTGACGAAGAAGTAATGGCGGCAGACTTAATAGGAAAATCCGTTATGGATTATAACCCTAAAGCCAAAGTTGTAAAAGCTTTAGAAAAATTGCGCGATTCTATATTAGCAGAATAAACAATATTTATCTATTTGCAACGACCGATGAATTACTTCTATTAAAAAATTCATCTTGCAATTCATTATCTAAATTCACGTCTGAATACACATATTCATCCATGACTTTACCATTAGGCCAATACCTCGTCCAACGGTGGCTAAAGGTAATGCCATCGACAGTTTTGTGGTCTGTCCAATAGATTTCTTCAGGGCGAGTTTCTCCTTTATCGGACTTGTTATAATATTCAACTTTGTGAATTAATTTATCTTGAGGGTCTACATAAAATCGCCATTTATCCTTTCCTACCTTAGGGTCATAAGATATATCGAGTAACGTTGGTTCTTTTCCAGAACCTCCCAAAAAATTCAACTCTGCAATATTGAACCCTGTTGAAGCTAGACTAGCATTCACCCCATTATCTTTTAGTTTAAAAGGCATTGAAAATCTAAAGAATGCCATTGTAGATGCACATTGAGGGTCGCAAAATTGAGAATCGCACATCATGCCCTCATCCTCGGCCGCCTCTCTTGGGTCAACCGCTTGACTATCTTTTGTTGCCCAAAAACCTTCATCATCCTTTCCAACCACTACTTCACTATTGTCACTTCCAACCGATTTCACTTGTAGTTTTAGACCCTCTTCCCCTCTTTTAAAATAAAAAGTCTCTTTGCTAGCTTTTAACAATTCTCCGGAATCATCATATAAATTATGAGTTCGTGTAAACTGTCCGTTTTCAATGCCATACCAAGTATCAAGGCCACCAGCAGCATCAACAATCTCATCTACAAATTCAGCTCCTGTTGGCTCTCTTAGATAGTTTTCCCAAACGTACATACCTCCAACAATGAGCGCAAGTAAAAATACTCCTGCAGACAATATTTGTACACGTCTTATTTTAATGGGGTTTACTAAATCTTTTACATTTAAATTATGCCACCAAGGAATTTCTTCCTCTGAATGTTTCTCTATTTTTTTAGGGCTCTTAGTTGGCTTAATGTCCTGATTCATAATATGATGTTTATCGTATGAAGTTACAAAATTTACATTTAATAAGAACTATTTTTTAATTGCATTTACTTATTCAAAAGACGCCAGTTGTTTTGTACTCAACCAGTTTTTCAATCGAACGATTGCTTTAGGTATTGCATTTTCAACTACATCAGTCATTCCAATGGCAAAATCATCATGTTCGGCGGCCTCACAACCCAAGATATATACCTCTTTGGGTAAGACCTTCAATGCCTTGGCTAGCATCAACGCTCTAATAGGGTTTGTATAATGCATATCTGCAAGAAAAGTCCTTTTTTCAAAAACAGGCATTTCCTCTATATCAGAAACTTTCTCCATTTCTCGAAAATAAATATGTCCTGCTTCCTCCCCCCACGCCACTGCATCTACTAGAACCAAGATATCATATCCCGCGTGCAATTCTTGTACTAAATGAATACCTCCGATACCCACTTCCATAACCATGATATGGTTTAAATGTGAGACATTATTTCGAAACTTTTTAGCGAATTCGATACCAAACGCATCATCTTGCTTTAGTTCGTTTCCAACTCCTGCAATGAGGATTTTTTTTAGAATTGTAGTCAAAAAATCTAGTTGTTAACTTTAAATAGTTCTTCAGGCAATTCTACATCAAATTGAATATCTGAATTGCTATATTGGGTTTTGAGATACGTCAACTCCATATTTTTATTTGAAGCATACAATTTTCTTTCCTTTGTTACCAATATACTGTCAATTTGAATAAAGGTTTCATAATCAGTATAGGAGTATCCTTCGCCATGATCTAAAAAGTTGGCCTCAAATTGATAGGTATCCGTATTCAAAAAATAATTCCAAGTATGCATTCCTCCACAGCTTCCAGCTCCCTTCTCATAATCAACCTTGAGCTTATGTACTATTCTATTGTTTGATAAGGTATCTACACCCTCATAGTTTAGAATAGTTCCGGGATCTTTCAGTTTAAAAGGCATACTCACCATATAATGAGAACCAAAAGAAGAGTTCCATGCGTTATCCACTGAAGCTTTGTCTTCCTGAATTTTTCCATTGACCAGTTTCCATGATTGATTACCATTATTGACTATTTCATGTTTGTTTCCATCTTGCTCCCAACTCATATTTGCTTTGAAGGAAGGTTTTAACTGATATTTATGTGATTGGGCCACTGTGCGAATTAGGCCTCCCATGGAATCATAACTTTGAATCGTTTTCACATAAGATAAGCTTTTCTTGGATTCCCAATTTTTCATTCCACCATAATGAGTTATGGTTTTATTGACTAATTTCTGAGCTTCGCTCAAATTGGAATCGGAAGCCTCTATTTGTACCTCTACATTATCTTTTTTATGGTCACCTTTGCATCCAATGCTCAGGATACCAATTAATAGCATAAGTGAGAAACTAGGATTTTTTTGAAATATTCTGAAAGTTGGTGTTTTCAAAATCATAAAGCTCTAATAGTTTATTTATAGCATAATCTTGTTTTAAGGTGTCTTTTAAATCAGGATAACTGCGTTCAATGGCCTGAAGAATTCTTGACAGTGGCTCACGATGCAATAAATCGAAATACTTCAAAATCTCTTCAGTGAGCTCTTTAGTTTCCTTATCGGGAATTTTTTCAGTTTGTTTCACTAGTTCTTGGACATACTCCATAATTTCTTTGAACTCGATGTTATTGAATAGTACAGGTTTCATATTAATGGGGATCGCTGGCGCAGTTATGGACACAGTTTTCAAGCTTTACCCCGTCAGTACCATAACAAAATTCACAATCAGGACCACATTCTCCATGACCTGCTTTTTGCATCCCTTGAAAAGCTTCAGCAAATTGTCGACCTCCCTCTTTCCTACCCGATTCAGAAAATTTATAATGAGTGGTTCCGTTTTTGTCTAATGTTAGTAATAATCCTGCTTCCGTTATTTTATGGAGGTGATACTCTAAATTTTGATAAGAAGTATTCAAAAAAGGAAGCATTTGGGGTAGGCTTACTTCACTACCCATACCTTCACCATGCATCCAGTAGAGCACTTGAAGAATTTCATCCTTCCAAAATAAAGAACGCAATGCACTATCTTCTATCGTTTCATTTTTCATAAACTTTCTTCAAATAAGGTATCTCCTCTTAGTTTTTTAGTTTCTAAAACAATAGTTGGTTTCTGTCCTAAATCTTCCAATATACGTAAAATTTCAGGAATTTTTGCATCAACTTCAGCTGTTAGGTGTTCACCTGCTTGCTCAGCTCCAGGTTCAACATCTACTAAAAAAACTTCTTTGGGCCAAATTTTGAAATGCTCGCCTATCACCAAAAGATTTTCTACAGAAATCACCCCGGTCGCGGCATCGCCAACACAGGCTTGAATTTGTTTTTCAGAAGGTAAGTGCCCCATCCACTGAAAAACCGAAATATCTCCAATTTTTCTTTCAGGTCTTTCAATGGCTACCAAAAATATTACTTTATCAAAAGGTTTTTCTAGGGTCTGAAAATATTGAACGATCGCGATAGGACCCCAATTCATTTCTTCGACAGTAACAGAACCATTCCATGAAATAGATTGAATCTGAGGTAGCAGAATTGGACCAACTGAATGGTTACTAAGTAAATGATAACCTACTGTACCAATAAGAACATTTTTATTCAACTCCACAAGCACAGGTTGTTACTTCCCGTGTTACCATATGGTCGCTATCCTTCGCCATGATATGTGTAGTACATGGCATACAAGGGTCGAAACTTCGTATGGCCCTCAAAATATCTATTCCCTTATAGTCTTCAGGTTTATCGAATTTTTCAAGGATAGGTGTGTTTAGTACTGCTTCTTCATAAGGGCCCATTTCTCCCCAAGGAGTCCTTGGTGCTGCATTCAATGTAGAAGGTGTAATAATTTGATAATTTTCAATAAGCCCATTCTCGATTATAAGGTGGTGGGTAAGGAAACCTCTACCAGCACCCCATGCACCAAATCCGATATGTGTTCCTTTTTTAGGAATTTCGTAAGGCACACTAACTTTAGTATCGCCGTTTTTGATTAGATCCATAGCCATCATCCAATTTTCCATGGCAACCATGGCCGAATAAGGTATACAATACGCTCTTGCTCGGTTACGTTCAAAAGCATTCCAATGCTCAGGAATTTTCCATTCCAAGGTTTTTTCTGGGAGAAGATGTTTCGGTACATGAATTTTCATACTCGTACCTGTGTTTTCTAAAAATTTACTTGCCGGAGCTTTTTGGGCCTTTGCTGTCATGTACATTCTGGTGTATGCCCCTGCTTCCATCGGCATTCTGTCCCAAGTAGGAGCTGTATCCCAACTATAACGATCTTTCCAACTTTGCTTTCCTGGTTTCGGAATGGTTTCCTTGTTCCAAGGATGATTCGGACTCAATGGCATTCCATTTGGATCTTCTTTAAAACGATGTCCATCCCATTTTTCATAATAGGAATGTTCAACAAATTCTTCCATTCCAGCGTTCAATTCGGTAAGTTTTGTAGTGACCACTTCACCATCCACCAAAACTCCAGGAGTCGACCATCTTGCCTCTCCCCAGGTATCACAATTCTCAAATTTTGCATCGTAATGGTCTGGCCTGTCCCAAACTCCAGTATCCATCATAGTCGCCGGACGTATACCGCACTTCGCATATTCAGGATTACTCTCTAAGAAAAAATCAAAAACATCATCCCATATGCCTGTAACCTTCTGACTATAGTCGAAAAACTTAATCAATCTACTATAAACTTCATTAAGCATAGAAGCATTTACTGTAACCGAAAGTCCTCCTGGTACAACAGACTGAGGATGAGGATATTTACCTCCAATTAAAACGTATGCTTCTCGAGCAACACGAGTCATAGTCAATGCCTCAAGGTATAATTTACCTTTTAGCGGGTTCAAATCTTTCATGATATCCAATACGGTATCGTACCCATGAACATCCTTATTCTTTGCTTTTGTTGTTGCTGCCTTATCTATAAGTTCTGGATTCGTCTCCCGAACCAATTCTTCCGAATAATCTGGACCTGCCAACAAGAATAAGTGCAACGGGTGATCGTACATGTATTCAATAGCCAATAAAATATTACGCATAACAATGCCCAATGGTGGCGGTTTAATCTCCAATGCCATTTCAATAGCTAAGGCAGCTGTTGTAGCGTGAACACCTCCACATACTCCACAGGCTCTACTGCTAATATAAGCTGCATCCCTCGGATCTCTTCCTTTTAAAATAACTTCATAACCACGAAAAAGCGTAGCCATTGAATTTGTTGACAGTACCTTCTTTTTTTCTAAATCCACCACACTATGAAAAGCCAAAGCTCCAGCAACTCGAGTCACAGGATCATAATCGATATTTCTAATAAATCCGTTACGTTCGAGCAAACCTTTAAGCACCTCTTGTTCTTCTCCAAGATCAACTACTTTATGCTCATAGGGGTCAGCAAGACCCTCTTTTAAATAAGCGTTTCCTTCTTCATCAAATGCAATCGGTAAATTTTTAAAACACATATGCGATATTGTTATTTTATTTTAATTAGACTAATTTTAAGACTTTGGCTATAGCAACTAAATGAGAATCCACCGAAGATAGTCCTCCATGTAGTTGTTGCAATGCACCATTGATGACACCCACTTTTTCTCCCAAAGGTCCTGTATCATCTTGTATTTTTTGTAATCCTCCTGCCAAACCTTTTAAATGAGTACCAGCTCTTCTGAGTGCAATTATTATAAGTACTAAATATACAACTAATACCAACACTAGAAGTGCAACTATGATAATGGTAGCTATAAAAAGAGTTGATGAATTCATGAAATTTAGTTTATTTTTTCTGCCCGTGTAGCCAAAGCTGTTTTTAATGTATCGGCATTCTCATTGATAGATCCGGCCACTTTTAGAATACCAGAAGCGACACCTATGGTATCATCCAAAGCCTTCACATGTTCTGTATTCCCTGCCACTCCGATACCTGCTTCTTTCATTTCCTTAAAATACCGTTCAATTGATTTCGAAGCGAGCCATGTTTTATGTAACAAATGGATAAGATATGGTAACACAAGTACTGTTACTATTAATAAAACCAACCATAAGATGTTTACAATATCCATATTATACATTTTGTTTTAAAGCTGCATTTATTGATGCCTCCAATTGGTCATCCACTATTTTAAGTCCTCCAGCCACTTCGGTCAAACCACCATTCAGTTTGGTAACTTGAACGGGTAAGTGTCCGGTTTCAGTCTCGATTGCCCTGAGGCCTAATCTTAATTTAGCTAAATAGCTTGAACCATTTCCTCCAATACTAGTAAGTAATTTGATAATCGCTCTAAGATAATGTACCAGAACATACACTAAAAGAAGTACAGCTAAAATGGTAACAATTATTAATATAACACTCATATACTTTAATTTTTAGAGTTTTGCAGTATACAATGAGGACATCCAGGACAACCTTCTATATGTTGTGTAATTGCCTTAGAGCCACCAACAATAGCAACAGCGGATTTTAATATTTTGCCTGCCACTTGATTTGTTTTGGTTAAAAACAAAGGGATGTGGATAGTGTTGTTTGCCGTCAATTTTCCTTGAGTCCATATATCTGCTGCAGTTTCATCAATCTTAACAGCAGTTTTCTTTACTAAATTGAGAAGAAATGCTACGACACCAATAACTACCAAGCCAATGACTAATGATAGTATCCATAATTGTATTCCTGTACTCATACTCTTTATTTATTATTATTCTAATGCTTCCGCTACTAGTGTGGCATGTGCTTCAATAGCTTCTGCTTCATTTTGAATATCTACGGCTACCTTATTGGTAGTCTCCAATTCCCATATGGCATTCGTGTTATTTTTTATCTGAGTTACTATTTCTAATGCAGCTCCGGCCAATCTTAAGATTCGCTTTGCTGCCAAGAATACTAAAATCAAAAGTACTGCGGCAATCACTATAATTAACGAGACTAATACAAGTCCAATTAACCATTCATTAAAAAGTGCTTCATTCTCCATATCAGTAATTATTTTTTAGAACCAGGTTTAGGGCTATCACTAAATTGCATTTTTTGATACGCATATTTTACCACTTTCTTTATCATATTAGGTTCTCTAACATGACCCCATCCTGAAGGAACATGACCATCTTTGTCCCATTTAGCGGTTCTATTTAGATTACTCATTGACATTTCCCTCAAATTACGAATAACGGTTCCAGTTACTCTAGAAATATTAGAAGAAACCATTGTTCCTGGAGGGGTTTTATAAAATGGAGCAAAACTATCAGGAAAACCGGGCATCGTACATCCTATACAGGGTGCGCCAACATTCATGCATCCTCCAACATGGTTAATCGCTCCTCTCTTATTAATATTACATTGTACAACTGGACCCCAACAACCTACTTCAACAAGGCATTCCTTATCTCCATGTTCTTCGGCAAAATTACCTTCTTCGTAAAACCCTGCTCTAGTACATCCTCTATGCACGGTTTCATCAAACAACCAAGACGGACGACCTAATTCATCAAATTCTGGCAAGGGTGTCAACCCGTTTAAAAACATTAATACAGATACAATAGTCTCGGTAATATTATCTCCTTGTGGAGCGCAACCTGGAATATTAACTACAGGAAGCCCCAAAGTACTTCGATAATCTTCGCCTAGTAAATCCATTACGCTTGCTGAATTCGTAGGGTTATTTGCAGCAGCAGGGATTCCTCCCCATGTTGCACATGTACCTACCGCAACAACAGCCGCGGCATGTTCTGACATTCTCGTCACCCAACTCGAGGAAGGTATGGGCTGTGGATCTCCATTCTCATCTTCATCAGCTCCTAGTCCAGACCAATAACCTCCGGTCTCTGCGGCCATGCCTTCGTCCATAATTGAACCTTCACATAGAACTACAAACGGAGCACCCAATTCTCCTTTGGCTGCCAATCGAAAAGGTTTCATAAATTCTTCCCCAGCATTAACGGCCAATACAGGGTGATGCAAAATTACTTTTGCTGCTCCGGGTATCGTTCCATTAAGAAGGTTTTCAACTGATGGGCTTGTTGCACCAACAGTAGCAATAGAACAGCCGTCACAACTGCCTCCTGCAATCCAAAAGGCGTGAACTACGTCAAAAACGTTAGATATAGGGCCTTGAAAAGGTATAGATGGATTCTTTGTCATATTCGCATAAAAGTAATAGAAAAATTGCCGAATTCATAATTTTAGGGATGTAATAGTATAGAAAACATTTTCTAATCTTACCATAAAGTACTTGGATACGGCTATTACCAGTCTAGTTTACATCAAATTTTTAAGACCAACTTGTTTTCAATAAGATGGCAAGCACTAATATGATAGCTCACCTCGACTTTATAGAAACACTAACTAAATTTCATGAAAAACTTAGGGTTGCCTTTTATTCTGACGTTTTTGATAAAAGACCAGCAGACAGTATTGACTGGGGTCAATATGATGTAAAGTTTTATGAACCTAATACAAATTTTAATTTGTTTAAAACACTATCTCCAACCTTACTAATCACAATTCTAATTGGATTAGTAGCAATAATTAAGTTAAAACGATTGTAATCCACAAACAAGAGGGTTGCGATCAGGAATTCGGAGTTGATGATGTTTCTTGGAAGGTATTAGAGACATTAACGAGTTTAGTGTTGATATTCTATAGAGTTAATGCTTTAGAAATTAAAATCCATTGGTTCGTTTAGGCTATGGCTCGCTGTTTGAATTTTTGGGCAAACGTAAGGCATCAGTTTGATCAATAATTCTATCCTTTCCTTAGGATCAAGTTTTTCAAAATGATGCTGTACTTGAGAAATTTCATCAAACACTAATTCTTTCAATACCGCTCTGACTTCTTTAGTCAATCGATTTGGAGTTCCTTTTTTTCTGCCTCCGTATTTTACTCCTGCAACTGTTTCCATCTACTTTCTACTATTTTAGATTAAAAAAAATTATAGTGAGCATTTTTATGATCAATGTATTTGGTGATATACTTTGTGATTGCTTTTTTCCCTCGAATACGTTGAATCTCTAATAATGCTTTTGAATTAATCCTCATATGTTTAATCATATCCTCTCGGGATAAAGTTCCTGAACCCTGAATCAATAAATGTGCATGATTGATCTTTTGAAGATTCTGCTGATAATCTAATTCAAAATCATCTTCAAGAGTATAGAATACATGATTCACTTTTGGTGATTTTATCAGTTCTTGAACCTTTTTATCCATGACGTGTGGTTTCATCCGATAATGTGTTCTAATTACAGTAGTCATATTCCATGGAATCATCTCAGCCAAACTATTAGCGTAATTAATCTTATTCATTGATAATCAATGTTTTAAATTTGTTTATAAAATATAGGAGTGATAGTGCGCTGACCAGAATGTCAGGCACGGTATTTCCCCCTTATATGTTAAACGAAGTTTTCTGAAAGTGTTATCGGAAAGGAAGATTGGAAAGGTGGATTTCACGGTCATTAAAACATATGTTGATCAAATGTTTAACACATGATAAAAGCAAGTTGAACTAAAATCAAAAAACCAAATTATTAAAGGTTTTGTGCCCTATCCTGTACCCTAAAAAACAAAAAAGCACCTACATATAATCGTAAGTGCTTCATTATAAGCGTGGAGAAGAGCGGATTCGAACCGCCGACCTCTTGACTGCCAGTCAAGCGCTCTAGCCAACTGAGCTACATCCCCTTAAAAAAAGGATTATTTACCGCGACCTGCTTTACGCACAATGGTGCTACCTTTGACTCCGCCTTTTGCTTTTATTATTACAGTTAAGTGTATACAAACTTAATCAATTTC
>JABAZL010000066.1 GCA_018608425.1 Flavobacteriaceae bacterium | reverse complement strand
AAATGATTTGAATCCTCGGTACAAAAATGCACTTAGCCTGATGTATTTAGAAGGCTATGATTATGAAGAATTAACTGAAGTACTTCAGTTAACCTATGGAAGTTGTCGAACTTTGATCTCGCGAGCAAAAGAACAACTGAAATTAAAAATGAAAGGCTTTGCTTTTCAAGACTTATGAAAACAAGAAACCAAACGATCAAAAACGTATTAGCATGAAAAATTCGATCGAATATTTACTCAACTCGCTGGCGCGTTTTTTGGAAAAAGAGCAGCCACAAGCCGGTCATGAGCAGCGTTTTTTAGCCAAATTGCAAGGGCAGAAAAAAACTGTGAAAACGAGTCTTTTCAGAACGTACTATTGGAGTGCTGCAGCCCTGATAGCCTTTGTGTCTTTTGCTGCCGGCTCACAGTTTTTTGAACAAAGCGTGACGCCATCAAATGATTTTGACAAAGCAACCGTTTATTATACCCAATACATCGATAAACAACTGGCTGCAATAGACCAGGAAGAAAATGCGGAATACACCGTGCTTATTGCTGATGGAAAAGAGCAGCTAGCCCGATTAGAACTAGAGTACCAAAAATTAATGGATGCGTTTAAAAACAATACGGTACATCCCTTATTAATACAAGCCATGATCGAAAATTTACAACATCGATCCGTGGTTTTATATGAATTAGAAGAAAAAATAAATACCCTTAAAAACACCAACTATGAAAAAGAAGTCCTTTAAGGCATTATCAAACAGCTTACTTGCGAGTATCTTCTTGATATCCACTGTAAGTTGGTCAATGCCACAGAAAATTACAGAAACCAAAGAAATCAAAAAAGAGTTCACCGTCAATTCCGACGCAACACTAACGCTAGACAATCAATACGGAAACATCAATGTACATTCTTGGGATCAAGATAAAGTTGAAATCATCGTTGATATACAAGTTGAAGGAAGGAAACGTGAGCGTGTATTGGAGCAACTAGAAGACATCCACATTGCTTTTTCTAACACTGCAGATGCAGTATCTGTTAAAACACATCTAGAAGATCCTGGAAACAATTCTTCTTGGTTCAGCTTCAACTGGAGCTTCTTTGATAACGATAATCAAAATTTTCACATCAACTACACTGTAAAAATGCCCAGTACCAACCAAGCAATTTTTTACAATGAATATGGGAATATCTTTTTAGATGAATTGAAAGGTAGTGCCACTATAGACTGTGAATACGGGAAACTGGATATCGGACGTTTACTACACCACGATAATAAGATCGAGATTGCTTATAGTTCCAATTCCAACATCGAATACATGAAACAGGGAACCATTCAGGTCGATTACTCAAGCTTGGATATTGAAGAAAGTAAAGCAATAGATTTGAATGCAGACTACAGTCGTGTTCAGATTGATGTAGTCGATGAACTTGAATTCAACTGCGACTACGGCAAACTAGGTCTCGGTTCTGTTGGAAACGTAGAGGGAGATGGAGATTATGTAGGCATTACCATTGACGAAATTAATTTTGATGCAGCAATCAATTTGGATTATGGCGCTCTAAAAATAAGATCAATCGGAGCTGATGCACGTTCCATTACAATTAACTCTGACTATGCGGCAATTGCTCTTGGTCTCGATCCAGATTGGAGTTTCGATTTTGAAGTTGAAACAGAGTATGCAGGCTTTAAATCTGATTTCGGATTGGATTATCTCAAGAAGATAAAAGAAAATGAAGACGGCTATTTCCAAGGTTCTTATGGAACTGCAGTCAAAAAAGGCGTACTCAACATTACCTCAGACTATGGAGGAATTAAACTAACCCATAACTAATATAACAACCCAATCTTATGAAAAATCTTATCCTTACCCTTGCCCTACTAGTATCTGTTTCTACTGTTTCTGCCCAAAACTGGGGCTCAAAAAAAACAAAAGGAAATGGCAGTATCGTTACCGAAGACCGAACCGTTGATGCATTCAACAAGTTAAAGGTAAGCGGAAGCTTCCGAGTTGTACTTACATCAGATCGCACAAAAGAGGTATCCATCAAAACTGATGAAAATCTAATGGATTATATCATTACAGAAGTAAAAGATGGCGCTCTGATTATAAAAATGAAGAAGAACTATTACTTAAAGCCTTCAAACCATAAAGCCATTGCCATAGAAGTTCCTTTACACTCTTTACGAGAAATCGCACTCAGTGGCTCGGGAAGTGTGCGTTCAGAAGAGCAAATAAAAACAAGTCATTTGGAAATGAAAATGTCAGGCTCTGGAAAAATTATAGTAGGCGTATCTGCTGACGATGTTGAAGCTGTATTATCGGGCTCTGGTCGGATTGAGCTAAACGGAAGAAGCGCAAATTTTGAAGCAGTTCTTTCAGGCTTAGGTTCAATCAAAGCAAAAGAGTTGAAAACAGAAGAAGGCGAATTTACTGTCAGTGGATCCGGTCGCATAGAAGCCAATGTCTCTGATGAATTGGAAGCTCGTGTTTCTGGTTCTGGAAGCGTACGCTACCTAGGCACTTCTTCTACACGGGTACATTCCAAAGTCAGTGGTTCGGGCTCTGTAAAAGAAATGAAAGGATACTAAGCCTTCTTTTCTTTAGGAACTCGTAATAGCATAAGCGCGCCAATAACAAAGAATACAAAGAAAAACAGGATGGAGGCGCGCATGCTTCCTGTTACTTGATCCAACACACCAAACAAAAGCATACCAATAATAATAGCAATCTTTTCTGTTACTCCGTAAA
>JABAZL010000043.1 GCA_018608425.1 Flavobacteriaceae bacterium | reverse complement strand
CCGAAGGTTATGAAATACAAAATTATATTGACGGTTCTATATTAACCGTTGCCGATGCACCATGGCCAGGATTTACTCCTGACTTATTGAGTATTGTATTGGTTGTAGCCACTCAAGCACGTGGAAGTGTTTTGATTCATCAAAAAATGTTTGAAAGTAGATTATTCTTTACGGATAAACTCATCGATATGGGAGCTAAAATTATACTTTGTGATCCGCATCGTGCTTCAATTATTGGCCATGGCTTTGAATCTAATTTAAAAGCAGCTACCCTTACGTCACCCGATATCCGTGCAGGAATATCGTTGCTTATCGCAGCGCTCTCTGCTGAAGGTACCAGTACAATTCATAACATCGAACAAATTGATCGTGGTTACGAAAAAATTGTAGAACGTCTTCAAGCAATTGGAGCTAAAATTATCCGTGTATAACCGTTTAACGTTGTATCAAATTGTATCGTAAAACATTCCTTTTTTTGTTTGCTTTTCTTTTGTGTATTCCTGTACTTAATGCGCAGTATATACTTCAAGGACGAATCATTGACGCACTCACAAAAGAGCCCTTACCCTTTGTTAATGTTGGTGTATTAAAGAAAGAACTTGGAACTGTTTCGAATGAAGATGGTTTTTTCTTCCTAGAAGTTCCAGATGTTTTTGCAAAAGAAACTCTTCGTTTTTCAATGATTGGTTTTGATGAACGTGATTTTCAAGTTGCCGATTTAGAAGCTATTTTGTTATCCAATAATACTTTGGTACTTGCAGAGCAAACCACCTTTCTAGAAGAGGTAGTTTTAACTGCTGAAAAAAAATGGGATACTCGTGTGTCGGGTAATGCAACAACTTCGAAATTATTGATCACTGGTTTTACATCCAATCAACTGGGTAACGAAATTGCACTTTTTGTAAAAGTCAAAAAAACACCCGCCTATATAGAAGGCATTCAGTTTTCTGTTGTCGAAAATATTTATCCAGAAGTGCGCTTTCGTGTCAACGTATATTCAAGTGAATATCGTTTCCCAGATGAAAACATTTTGAAGGAGAACATCTTCGTTACCCTTAAACAATCCGAAGGCATAATATCTGTTGATCTAAAAGAATATGATATTCTAGTTGATGATGATGTTTTTATTTCTTTGGAATGGATTGATGAAGATCTAGGTTCTGAAGGACTGTGGTTTTCTGCAGGAGTTTTTGGAAAATCAATCTATGCTAGAAGTACAAGTCAGGCTGAATGGAAAAAGCAAAGAGGTTTAAGTTTGGGGATGTCTGTTACCCTCAGAGAAGCTTCTAAATAAGTTTATGAATACATTTTTTTGATAATCATAATTGAATCCTTGATGATCTGTCTCAATACATTTAAATCAACATTTTCAATTTTCTTGAAATAGAGACACCCTTTACTTAGTTTGTATTTACCAAGTCCGTCAAAATTTAAGTCTTCATGTGATAGATCACACATCAAATAAACGGTAAGTGCATTTTTTCTCGGTGAGAAACCGGTTAAAAACCAATCACCTTCGCGGCCACTTTTATATTTGTAATGATAATCTCCAAACCCAATAATACTGGTTCCCCAGAGTTTTGGTTCTTCAGCAGTTATTTTAGACATTAACGCAACAAGGGCATAACTGTCCTTTCTTTTTTGCTCGGGTTCAATCTGGTCTAAAAAAAGTGATACACTGTTGTCCGTACGTTGGGTTTTGTTCTGTTTCATAGCTAGGAGGTTTATGAATAATTACATAGAAAGCATTATTCGTTGCTGTAAAAGAGCAGGCTACCGTCCTAAATGTACAAAATTTATCTTTTGGATACTTTGTTATTGCTAATCCCCCGTTGTCTACTGCAACGAAAACGATCGACATCCATACCGCGCGATTTTCTGTGCTTTGTTTTTCTTCCTTGTACACGTGCACGCCATAATCTGAAACTTGTTGGTTTCAATTCAAGGCGCATTAACGTAATTACTTCTTGTTCTTTGATTCCGAATTGGTCCTGGATTGCATCAAAAGGAGTACGGTCTTCCCATGCC
The DNA here is from genome assembly GCA_018608425.1 of Flavobacteriaceae bacterium. GTDB lineage: Bacteria > Bacteroidota > Bacteroidia > Flavobacteriales > Flavobacteriaceae > Arcticimaribacter. The sequence continues at coordinate 717 of JABAZL010000043.1, read as the reverse complement.
ATTTCTATGATTCGGTCCAGCTCACGATCGTTAAAGTTGTATTCTTTTTTCATAATTATTGTATACTTTTTCTATTGGATAGGGTATGTCGTTTTAAAATACGTTTACTTTCTTGGTACACCAAAGGTTCTTTTTGCATGTTCCATAGAATATCACTTGCATGCTTTCGACTCGCATCTAGAGCTACAATTGGTTTGGGGTAATCAACTGTTGGAGTGAAATTATACATTGCCTCTTCGAAAGCTGTTATTGCCCATGGTGTATGTACCAAACTATCAGGAAGGGGACGAAGCTCTGGCACCCACTCCTTGGTGAATTCTCCTAGAGGATCATGTTCAATACCATTTTTTACAGGATTATAAATTCGCAACGTATTGATTCCAGTTTCTCCAGCCTGCATCTGGAGTTGTGGAAAATGAATGCCCGGTTCAAAATCTAAAAATTCACGCGCTAAAAACCCAGATGCCTCCTGCCAAGGTTGCCATAATTGATGCACAAAAAAAGAAACCACTAAGGCACGCATTCGAAAATTTAAATAGCCTGTCGCAACTAAGCAACGCATAGACGCATCGACAATTGGAATTCCGGTTTGACCTTTTTCCCAAGCACTAATTCGTTCTTTTATGATGGGTTTTGACAAGCGATGATAACCCTTGTTTACAGAAACAAATTCCATAGAACATTCCATTTCAAATTTCTGAATGAAGTGTGCTTGCC
>JABAZL010000149.1 GCA_018608425.1 Flavobacteriaceae bacterium | reverse complement strand
GATCTAAAGTGATCATTATTTAGAATGATTTTAAAGAAGCAAAAGTAATTAAAAAAAGAACGGGAATCCAAAAAGAGGAGCAGTTAATTTGAGTCGAACGGATACTCTTTTTGAAGTACTTGAATATCGTCCCAAAGGGTCTCCATAGCTTCCTTATCTGTTCCGTCATAATAACCTCGAATTCTACGATCTGGATCCACAAGAACAAAGTTTTCGGTATGAATCATATCAAAAGGACCGCCGTCACCATCGTCTTTTACAACAAAATAAGACTTCCTAGCTAGGGTGTAAATTTCTTTTTTATCACCAGTAAGTAAATTCCAATGTGCATCCAGCACTCCTTTTTCTAGAGCATATTTTTTGAGTTGAGCGACCGAGTCAATTTGTGGTGTTACACTAAAAGAAAGTAGTTTAATTTGAGCTTGTTCTTTTATTTTTGCTTGAAGTTCTACCATATTATCCGTCATAATTGGGCAGATGGATGGGCAGGTTGTAAAGAAGAAATCGACCACTGCAATCTTATCTTGATAGTCTTTTTGGGTTATTGTTTTCCCGTTTTGATTGGTCAAGCTAAAGTCAGAAACGCGATGGCTTTTTTTGATGTGCTGCAACGTACTGTCAACTAATTCGAAACTGAGTTGCGCCGGCTGGTATATTGGGAGTATGCGAACAGGTTTAAGAGCATCATAAAACAAGATCAAAATACAAACAGAGATCAGTCCGAATACGATTAAAAAAGTTTTATAGGTTTTAAAAAATGCTTTCATAGTTCAAATTCAAAACAAAGGTACTGTCTTTTTTTATGTTAAAAGAAATTAAAATCCTATTGGATGGAGGGTTAGCTCACGGAAATTAGTATTTTTGAAGCTTATTTAAAATCGCTCATGAGCCCAATTATTATAAAAGGAATTCAGTTACTTCTCAGTTTGTCGCTGTTAGTTGTCCTCCATGAATTAGGACATTTCATCCCCGCTAAATTATTCAAAACACGTGTAGAGAAATTCTATCTGTTTTTTGATGTCAAATTTGCATTGTTCAAAAAGAAAATCGGCGGAACAGAATACGGAATCGGGTGGCTTCCTTTGGGTGGCTATGTTAAGATTTCGGGAATGATCGATGAAAGTATGGATACGGAGCAAATGAATCTTCCGCCTCAGCCTTGGGAATTTCGTTCAAAACCGGCTTGGCAACGACTCATTATTATGTTGGGTGGTGTTATTGTAAATCTTATTTTAGGCTTCTTTATTTATATGATGATTCACCTGGTTTGGGGAAAAGACACCCTTACTTCGGAAGCCGTTCCCAACGGAATGGATGTTTCTGTATTGGCTGAATCTGTTGGTTTTCAAGATGGAGATCGCATTTTGAAAGTTGACGGAGAAGTACTCGATAACGTTTATAACCTGAATAAATACTTATTTTTAAGATCGGTAAGCGAAGTTGAAGTTCAGCATTCCAGTGGCGTAAAAGAAACCCTTCAGATTCCAGAAGATTTTGGATCGCAAATGTTCGAAAGCGGAGACCTAAGACCCGTTACCTTATTGCTCCCTGCTGCGGTAGAAGTTCAACCAAACAGCCCAGCTGCTGCTGCTGGCTTATTGACGGAAGACATTATATTAAGCACCAATGGAGTTGCTATAAACAACTATTCGTTTTTAATAGATCACATAAAAAAAGAGCAATACGATACGCTTCATATTGAATTGAAAAGAGGTGATGATCAAATCATCACAAAAACCGTTTTGCCACGTGAAGACGGAACCATTGGAATTGGGTTTTTCTCCAGTTCAATTGAGTATACGCATGTTGATTTAAATTTATCAGAAAGTATATCCGCTGGTTTCGCCTATGGATATTGGACATTATTCGATTATGCAGCTCAGTTCAAATATGTATTTACTAAGAAAGGAGCAAGCCAAGTTGGAGGTTTTGCAGCCATTGGAAGTCTTTTCCCTGCGCAATGGGATTGGTTAGGCTTTTGGTCGAGTACAGCCCTTCTTTCAATCATTTTGGCCTTTATGAATATTCTTCCTATCCCAGCTTTAGATGGCGGGCATGTGATGTTCTTACTTTATGAAATGATCAGCGGTAGAAAGCCAAACGATCGGTTTATGGAATACGCTCAAATGTTTGGATTTTTCTTATTATTAGCTGTTTTATTATTTGCTAATGGTAATGACGTTTATAGAGCAATCTTTGGATAAGCCATACTCAGATGATGTTTGACAGGGTTTTCTAGAAAAATCATCCCTAAAAGCGAAACTTCTTTTTATATTTGGTACTATATTTAAAATACACACTCATGAAAAAGTTCATATCCTTGGTAATAATTAGTTTTTTTGCCGTTCAGTTTTCACAAACTTCAGCACAAGAAACTAAAGTAACTATAGAAGACTTTATTGCAGAACACAGTGGCTTTGAAGTTAATGTTGATGGAGAAATTAAGCCGATTAATAATCGTGAAATCAATAAAAAAATCAGATTCTTTATTGAAGAAAAATACCTCAACGTAGAGTTCACGCGAAATGTAATCTGGGATTCTTACGAAACTTTTTTAAGCCCTTACGATATTCATCACATGCACACCTTTATTGTTCAGGTTAAAGTAGAAGGTATTGACCGCCTTAAATACCTTGAAATTTCTTACAATCCAAAGACTCTAAAAGTAACTAGTGACTTTGAATGGAATAAGGAAGAAGGCGAATTTATTAAGAGTGAAGTAGATAAAGAAGTAGAAGCAATTAATTCATAAAAAAATATT
>JABAZL010000130.1 GCA_018608425.1 Flavobacteriaceae bacterium | reverse complement strand
GAGAATGCGTGGACTGTTGGAACTATGGATAGGTCGGTATGGTCAGATAGCTTTGGCGCACGAACTGTTCCATTCGCATTTGACCCTGATGGATACTTATACAATCAAGAGACAGGAACTAGCGCAAATGGCGCGGCAATGAACAGCTACATAGAGGGATCACCTAGAGAAATTACACAAAATGGTGAAGATTTGTATATGGTAGATAAAGTAGTTCCAGATGTTACTATGAGTTCTAGCACAAACTTATTTTTATATATGAATACAAGAAAATATCCTAACTCTCCTGAAACTGTAAAAGGACCATTTACGATTACATCCTCTACAGGAAAAGTAAGCACACGCGCCAAAGGTCGTCAGATAGGTCTGAAGTTCCAAAGCACAGGCACGACAGACGATTGGACGTTGGGAGATTTTAGAGTTAATTCACGTCAGGATGGATTGAGATGACACAAGGATCACCACTTGCAGTTTTAAGATTGCCAAGCCCACCAGAAAATTATCAACAAGGATATATGGCACGTTTAACAAATACCCTTGAGCTTGAAAAACAAGCTACCTTCTTTGCGGCATCTACTGGGCTTCAAGTGGCTGTAGATCAAGCCGAAGCAACAGCGTGGTTTATATCATAAATGGCAAATAATTATAAAAATGCAAAAGTAGATTTAACGACAACTAACGCGACAGTATTGTATACATGCCCTTCTGCTACTACTGCTACAATAAAATCTATTTTAGTTTCTGAAGATAGTGGAGCCGCAGATACAATTACAGTCACAATTACAAATGCGGATGCTGATGTATTTAGCCTCTTCAAAGTTAAGGCAATTGATGCTAATGGTACTGTAGAGCTTTTAACACAGCCACTTGTTTTGACAGAAGATGAAATTATAAAAGTTACGGCGGCGACTGCTAATAGGTTGCATGTAGTGGCAAGTTTACTGGAGATAAATTAATGAGAAGTCCAATTGTTTTAGAATCAAATTTAATACCAGGAAGCTACGGAGCATTACCGACTAACGAATATTACACGTCTCCAAGCTCACCAGCACTAGAAGGTGCTATCGAAAACGAAGATGGGACGTTTACTGCTAAGACTTATCAGCTTAAATCTAATACACCTACATTTGATTTAGATGTAATGCAGAACGTATACGGCACAAAATACATGCCAATGTTCCAATGGGTTAGCCAACAAGAGACAGGCAGTGTAACCTTTGACCCTCAAGACGATATGATTAGCGAAGAAGAAGCTAATGAATTAAGACAAGAGTTCCAAGAAGAATATGGAATTGACCCTACTGAAGCACTAAAACAAGAAGCTCTGGCTATGGGCGCACAACTTGCGGCTGGGGTTGGTGGTCAAATTGGTAGGTCAGTTGCATCAAATATAGGTGATGGTGAATCATTTGATCTTGCAAGTCTTGGCGAAGGTATTAGTGATTTTAGTTCAGAATTTAAATTTAATGATATATTTGGATCTCCAAAAGGGGCTGATCGTTCTGCGGCTAAAGTTAAGTTTAGTCCAACAAGTGACAATGCTAAACTTGTTGATGCAAAGCAAACAATAAAAGCTAATCAACCTGGCTTTGAAGATCTTACCAACCCTAAAGGCGCAGAAGTTAAAGCAAAAAACCTAGAAGATGCAAAAGGCGCACAAGCCACACTTTTAAAAGGTGGCAATACTGGTTACTTCTCTGGAGTAGGCGATAGGTTAAGTTCTTTTGGTTCTAGTTCAACTGCGGCAGGTCGAGCAAATCTATATGGGTCTGCTGGGGCTGGGTTAGGTACAACTGCGGCTATGTTGATTGGTGGCGCGTCTCTAAAGGATTCTGCGAAGGCAGGTGCTAAAGTAAGTGTAGGTACTTATGTTGGTACAGCAATAGGTGGCCCTATTGGTGGATTTATTGGTGGTATGCTTGGTGGTCGTGTAATTTGTAATGAATTACAGCGTCAAGGTATCATGACACGCAAGCAAGTTGTATTAGATTATCGCTTTACTCGTGATTACTTAACGCCAACGCACGTTAACGGATATCATATCTGGGCTGTGTGGATGGTTAAGCAAATGCGAAAAGGACGTTTAGTTAACTTCTGGACGCATGTTGCAGGTCATCGTGCAAACGAAATCGCTTACATTTACGGAGATCGTGACAAACCAGATTATCTTGGTAAAGTGTATCGTAAAATTTTAGAACCGATTTGCTGGTCGATTGGTTTCTTTTGTAAAAAAACAGACTGGTCAGTTCTATATAAACAGAAAGAGGTCTAATATGGCTAGAGAACCAATGCCTATGCCAGATATGTCTGGCGCAAATATGAACGCTGATAAGCCAATGCAAAATCTGCCACCAGAAGCAAAGAAGAATTTGCTAAAACCTGATGAAGATATTGGTGCAATGCTTGTAGCTCGTCTCTCAGCTATGTCTGATCAAGAGTTGGCAATGTTGGATGATGTTATTACCCCAGACGTTGCACAAGTCCTTATGAAGCTACTTCCAGAGCTTGCTGAACTTATTGCGGCTGTTGAAGGTGAAGAAGGTGGTCGTAACTTAGGCCAACCTCAAGATCAAATGCAAGAAGCTCCAGAACCACAAATGGCTCCAGAGATGGGCGCATTAGGTGGCATGGGTTGATAATAAGAAGTGCAACAGTTCTCGATATATCTGACTTGTATAATATGTTAAGTGTTATGCATTCAGAGACTGTTGAGACTGTTTCACCTATTAATCCTGAGATGCTTACATCTGCTATAAATAGAGCAATTCATAGAGGTGTAGTGTTA
>JABAZL010000063.1 GCA_018608425.1 Flavobacteriaceae bacterium | reverse complement strand
ACCAAACATTTAGCAGTCTTTTTTAATCACCAACTGCCATATCAATTAAATTATTTTAACTTTGAGATAGAATACACTCCATGAAATTGAATTACCTACTTCTTGATCCCAATGATGTTGCACGTATTCAAGTGAGGCAACGTTTGAAAGAAATCTCTTCCTTAAGTCTCACCAAAGAGTTTTCGAGCTTCACAGATTTAAAAAACTTTTTGGAGTACGAAACTACCGATTTACTGTTAATTGACCCCTCTGAAAATGAAGATAAAATCTTTAAATTCATTGAGAAATACGGCATTCAAAAACAAGTTGTTTTTACTTCTAAAAAATCAACACATGCAGTCAAGGGTTTCGAATTGGGAATTCTAGATTTTTTACCAAAACCTTTTACTTTGGGAAGGTTTGAAATGACTTTGGAACGTATAGAAAACAAGAGTCTTGGTGCAAAGCCTGTTAATCCTGAACTTAAAAAAAGCGTTGAAGTTAAATGCAATCTAAAAACTGAAAAAATAACCCTCTCAGCTATTCAATGGATAGAAGCTATGGGTGACTATGTGAAAATTGTTACTTCCAAAAAAAAGTATATTGTCTTATCTTCAATGAAAGGTATACAAAAACGGATTCCAGAAAAACATTTTTTTAGATGTCATAAATCCTACATTGTAAATTTGGAAGAGGTTTCAAGTTTTTCGCAAACTACCGTTTTTCTTAAAAACAAACCGGTCCCTTTGAGTCGTACCAAAAAAGAAGCATTTAAAGCCGCTTGGTCAAGTCGTTATTGAGGATCAACATCTACTGCAACACGAATACTTCGATAGGCCCCAATCGCTTCAAAGCTTTTTAAAGAAGAGACAACAATAGCTTTTACTTTATTTCGACTAGAATTATCTATAAACTTTATCAATAACTGCTTGTGATACAAATTACGCACACGAGCAATTGGAGGGTCAACAGGGCCTAAAACAGAGCCCTGGAGGCTTAGATTTAAAGCATTGACTAACCATTGCGCGGCTTGATCGACTTGGTGATAATCTTTTGCTTTTAGTGTAATTCGAATGAGTCTATAAAAAGGCGGATACTGATATTCTCTTCGTTCTTTCAATTGAGTTGCAAAGAGCGTTTCATAATCGTTTTTAATTACCTGAAGCAATACAGGGTGCTCTGGTGTAAAAGTCTGTATCAATACGTTGCCTTGTTCTTTAGACCGTCCAGACCTTCCTGCTACTTGAGAGAGCATTTGAAAACTACGCTCGTGCGCTCTAAATTCTGGAAAATTAAGCAATGGGTCTGCGTTCAAAACCCCAACCAAAGCAACGTTCTTAAAGTCGAGACCTTTGGTTAGCATTTGTGTACCAACAAGAATCTGAACATCGCCTAGGGTAAACGATTCGATGATGTTGTCAAAGGAGCGCTTCCCTCGTGTACTGTCCCAATCCATTCGTGCCACTTGATTTTCAGGAAAGAGTTCATTAACCTGTTCTTCTATCTGTTGGGTTCCCATCCCTTTCACATTCAATGTGTTGCTTCCACAGGCACTACAAGCTGCCGGTTTTGCAATATGATATCCACAGTAATGGCAGCGCAGTTGCTGATTGTATTGATGATAGGTAAGCGTCACATCACAGTTGGCACATTGCGGAATATGACCACAAGTAAAGCACTCCATAACTGGAGCATACCCCCTCCTATTTTGGAATAAGATCACTTGCCTTTTTTCTGCTAAAACATTTTTAATAGCGTCAATTAATTCTTGAGAAAAGAAGCCGTTCATTTGTTTTTTCCGATGCGCTTCTTTTAAATCAATACATCTGATGTTGGGCATAGAAATCCCTCCAAATCGAGTGGTGAGTTGCGCGTATCCATATTTTTTTCGCTCCACATTAAAACGAGTTTCCATGGCGGGAGTTGCAGAACCTAACAAAACCTTAGCGCCTTGGAGTTTTCCTAAAACAATAGCTGAGTCTCGCGCGTGATAACGTGGAGCTGGATCGAATTGTTTGAACGAGCTTTCGTGTTCTTCGTCCACAATAATGAGCCCTAAATCTTTAAACGGAAGGAAAACAGAAGATCGAGCACCTAAAATAATCTGAGCTTTTTCTTGTTTACTGATTATGTTATTCCACATTTCTACCCGCTCATGTATCGAAAATTTAGAATGATAGACAACTACTTTAGACCCAAAACGATCTTGTAGTCGATGGATCATTTGAGAGGTTAATGAAATTTCGGGCAATAAATACAACACTTGTTTTTCTTGTTGCAATACCTGCTCCATCAAATCAAAATAAACCTCCGTTTTACCAGAAGAAGTAACGCCTTCTAAAAGGACTACATCTTGATTTTTAAATTGTTCTTCTACTGCTTCAAAAGCTTCTTGTTGTGCCGGTGATAAATCAATTTCACTTTTGTGCATAGAAGCTACGTATGGAATTCGATCTTCTTCAAAAAAAGATTCTACCAAAAAACCTTTATCTAAAAGCGTTCTGAGCGCCGAACTAGAAGATCCCGTTTGTTTCAACAGAGGTGTTACCTTAGTCCATTGATCCAGTTCCGATTGCGCACTATAAATCCCTAGCACAAGAGCACTTTGGCGAGGTGCTTTGCTTAGCAGGTCGAACAAACCTGCCAAGGCTTCTTCTGCCCTATAGTCTTGAGCTATTTGAACGTAACGAACCCGTTTGGGTTTAAATTTCTCTTTTAATTCTTGATAGGACTCTATTACTTCTTTTTCTAGCAAGGATTGTATCAAAGGAAAAATATGCTGTCGATCTACTATTTTACGAATCTCATCTACA
>JABAZL010000134.1 GCA_018608425.1 Flavobacteriaceae bacterium | reverse complement strand
ACCAAAGGATTCAATTCATAACACAGTTTTTTTACCCTTGCGGTAATTTTATCGAACATTATGGGCTCTCGATGGCCGTCTCTTTTGACTACAAACATGATTGTCTAACGATTTAATTTTTATATATGGAGGTCATCAAAGACCCTTGAATAGGTTGTTGTTTTTTACAAACAAAAAATAGCGAATACTTTTCTAGAAATCTGCGTCGAAACTAATATCCGTTTCTTTATCGTCTGTAATAAGTACTCCCGCTTTTTGATATTCAGAAACACGTTTTTCAAAGAAGTTGGTTTTTCCTTGAAGTGAAATCATGTCCATGAAATCAAATGGATTTGTTACGTTAAATTGTTTTTCACATTCCAATTCTTGAAGCAAACGATCAGTAACAAACTCTAGGTATTGAGTCATCAACTTTGCGTTCATTCCAATAAGGCTAACGGGAAGTGATTCGGTAACAAATTCTCTTTCAATATTAAGTGCATCAAGAATAATTTCTTGGATGCGTTCTTTGGGAACTTTATTTACTAAGTGATGGTTGTGTAAGTGTACTGCAAAATCACAGTGAACTCCTTCGTCTCTTGAAATCAATTCATTTGAAAAAGTAAGTCCAGGCATTAGGCCTCTTTTCTTTAACCAATAAATAGAACAAAACGCTCCAGAGAAGAAAATACCTTCAACTGCTGCAAATGCGATTAAGCGTTCTGCAAAAGAATCAGATTCTATCCACTTCATTGCCCATTTAGCTTTCTTTTGAATTGCAGGAAAAACATCAATGGCTTGGAACAATTGATTTTTTTCCACCTCATCCTTAACATAGGTATCAATCAATAACGAATAGGTTTCTGAATGGATGTTCTCCATCATAATCTGAAAACCATAGAAGAATTTAGCTTCTGAATACTGTACTTCATTGACAAAGTTTTCTGCTAAATTTTCATTTACAATCCCATCAGATGCCGCAAAAAATGCTAAAATATGCTTGATGAAGTATTTTTCATCTTTACTCAACTTGTTATCCCAGTCAGTTAAATCTTGGTGTAAATCTATTTCTTCCGCTGTCCAAAAACTAGCTTCCATCTTCTTGTACCATTCCCAAATATCATGATGTTCAATAGGGAAAATTACAAATCTATTTTTATTCTCTTGAAGGATGGGCTCTACTGCTTTTGTCATATCGTCATAAATGGAATTAGTACTGGTTGTTTTGTCTAATACAAAGATTGAAAATTGTTGTGATAAATGAAAGCCATAATTGTTCACAATGCAGCTTAGTTTTTAACAAAAAAAGTGGAAAAGTCGAAATTTGACTAAAAAGATAAAAAAAATAAAATGCTGTAAATCAGTATTTTAAATGCTAAAAAAACCGCTAAGCCCCTGTAAACATTGAATTATTCAGAAAGGTGCTTTTGAGCAACTCGATCCAATTCGTTGTACCAAGGTTCGCCAAATTTTCTTATTAGTGCATCTTTCACAAACTTATATACAGGAACTTTAAGTTGAGCTCCTAAGGAACAAGCTGTTTCACAAATTTGCCAGTGATGATAATTTATTGCAGTGAATTCTGAGAATTCCTGAATCCGAATTGGGTAAAGGTGGCATGAAATGGGTTTTTTCCAATCCAATTTGCCATCTTTCTGGGCGTTTTCTATTCCACATTGAGCGGTTCCATTGTCTGTAAAAACAGCATAGGCACATTCTTTTCCATTAACTAATGGTGTTTCCCATTCGTCAGGAAAGGCTTCGATATATTTACCTTGTTCTTTGATTGCAGATTTCCCTGCCTCATTTAGATAAGGAGCGATTGCTTCATAATTGTCTTCAAGAATTTGAAGTTCTTTTTTTTCTAAAGGGGCACCCGCTTCACCTTCTACGCAACAAGCTCCTTTACATTGAGTAATATTACAGACGAAATCGCGATCCAACAGATCTTCAGAAACTAAGGTTTTTCCTATTTGTAGCATAGGGTAAAGATACGACGGTTTGGAGCAAAAAAGAAAGCCGTTAAGTGCTAAAAATTAGGAAAATAAAGTACTTTCGCAAAAAAAATATAATGAAAATAAATCCTAAAGAAATTTTGACAGCCGGAATGGTTCTTTTTGCTGTCATTGACATTATCGGAAACATCCCAATAATCATTTCTCTTCGAAAAAAATCGGGCCATATTCAATCTGGAAAAGCGTCTATTGTTTCCTGTATCATTATGATTGGTTTTTTATTTTTGGGTGAAGAAATTTTGAATCTCATTGGTATTGACATCAACTCCTTTGCTGTAGCCGGAGCCTTTATTATTTTCTTTATGGCTATCGAGATGGTCTTAGGAATTAACCTTTACAAAGAAGACGAGAGTCCTGCAACGGCTTCGATTGTTCCACTAGCTTTTCCAATGATCGCTGGTGCCGGAACCATGACCTCTTTACTTTCCTTGCGTGCCGAATTCGAAGTGATTAACATCATCATTGCTATTATAATCAACATTGTTTTTGTCTATATTATCTTGAAGTCATCTAAAAAGATTGAATCTGTGTTGGGCGCTTCCGGAATCAGTATTATCCGTAAAGTTTTTGGAGTCATTCTTTTGGCAATTGCTGTCAAGCTTTTCACAACGAACATTCGTCAGATGATTATATAAAAAGTGATTTGCTTTTTATATAAGCTGCAGATCGTTAAATTTGCATGCAACAAAGCGTATTAACTCCTTTTGATTCCAGAGATATGAAAATTTTTATCCGAGTACTGATGGTTTTAGCCCTAGTAATGGCTGTCTATAATGCAACAAAAGTAGATTTTGAAGC
>JABAZL010000068.1:1617-2802 GCA_018608425.1 Flavobacteriaceae bacterium | reverse complement strand
AGTTTTGGCTTAATTTTATTGCTTAAACAAAGATATGAGTAAAAATAATGTTTCCTTCAGTTGGGCCTTCAAAGAATTTATTTGGCCGAGAAGAAAAGTAGTTTCCCTGGGTCTGTTTTTAATCATTGTTCGCAGTTTATCGGGCTTGGTGCTTCCTTATGCGAGTAAAAACTTAATAGACGAAGTCATCCCATCTAAGGATACACATGCACTAACGATGTTGTTGGTTGTGGTGTGTTCTGCCCTTTTATTTCAATCGATTAGTTCTTTTTCACTCACTCGTATTTTGAGTGTAGAGGCGCAACATTTAATCTCTATTCTTAGAGCCAAAGTGCAACAAAAGCTACTCACCTTACCCATAAGTTTTTTCGACAATAACAAATCGGGAGCCTTAGTCTCGCGCGTAATGACCGACGTGGAAGGCGTTCGGAATTTGGTAGGAACCGGCTTAGTACAATTAATCGGAGGAAGTATAACAGCCATCATATCCTTGGTGATTTTAATTCGAATCAATGCACAAATGACCCTATTCGTTTTGGTACCTGTTGCCATTTTTGCAGTGATTGCCTTAAAGGCTTTTGGCTATATCCGTCCTATTTTTAGAGCACGTGGAAAAATAAACGCAGAAGTAACGGGTCGTCTAACCGAGACCCTCAACGGAATTCGAGTAATCAAAGGATTCAATGCCGAAGCGCAAGAACAACAGGTGTTTGAAAAAGGTGTTGATGAGCTGTTTCAAAATGTAAAAAAGAGTTTAACCGCGACCGCCCTGATGACAAGTTCTTCGACTTTTTTACTTGGTCTAGCCTCAGCTAGTATCATGGGAATGGGAGGTTATTTCATTATGAAAAACACCATGACCTATGGGGAGTTTGTTTCATTTACACTCTTTCTTGGGTTTATGATTGCTCCCATTGTTCAGATGAGTAATATTGGAAGTCAGCTGACCGAAGCATTTGCTGGTCTAGATCGAACCCAAGAATTGATGCGTATTCCAGAAGAAAATGATTTGGACGTAAGAACCAAAACGTTGGATGAAGTTGAAGGAGCCGTTTCTTTTAAAAACATAACATTTAGTTACGACGATAAAACAGAAGTGCTACACGACATTTCGTTTGAAGCTCCAAAAGGAAGTGTTACTGCTTTGGTTGGATCATCTGGCTCTGGAAAAACTACTATTGCTGG
>JABAZL010000068.1:0-1517 GCA_018608425.1 Flavobacteriaceae bacterium | reverse complement strand
GAAGATGGAGATATTGTAGAACGTGGAAAACACGAAGAATTGATTGCAGCTCAAGGGAGATATTACGAACTCTACACTTATCAAACAAGGATGTAACTTTAATGCGTTACTGTTTTTAGGTTCGCGTAATAAAACACATCTTTCCCTTTCAAGATTGAATACAAAAACACCCTTTACTTTATCGGTAAAGGGTGTTTGATTTAAAAAGGTTACGTTTAATAAAACCTACTCAACAATTACACTAAAAGTAGCAGCTATATCCGTTTCTCCGCCTGCAGAACTTAGACCTTGATTCGGTTTCGTAGGCTCGTGACGCAACGTAAATGTTAATGAACCATTACTTGCAGTATTTGCAGTTAACTCAAATTCTGTACCCAACAAATTCCCTTCTGAATCTAGATTGGTGGCTGTTGCAGTAACATCCAGTCCACTTCCAATTGTATAGAAAAATTGGTGCTCATCTGCTTCCTCCTCTACTTCCTCAGTTATGTCCTCTGCTGGACTTTTTGTTTCGTCAAGAAGCTCAATAGTTCCATTGTAAGTTACACCAGCTGTTAAGTTTGATGAAATCGTAATTTCGGGCTCATTGGGTCCGTCACCGTCTAAATCACGGGTCGTTAAAACAATAGAGCTTCCTCCTGTGTCAGGAACAAGTGTAACGGTAAGTGTTGTAATTAACTCCTCCTCGTTTACGACCTCTGGAGTTTCATTGTCTTTTGAACAAGACGCTAATAATAGTGTAAAAAGTACTGTTGCTAAAAAATATAAATTTTTCATTTGATTGTTTTTAATTATTAATAATTTAATTTAATGTTTACTGAAAAGTTTCTACCTAAATCGTCTGCAAATAATCGCAGTCGATTGAGATAATTTCTATAAGAAGTGTTTAACATATTGGTGATTTGAAAACCAACGGTTAGAGTTGATTGCTCAGAAAAATTGAAATCAATTGATGAGTTGAAATTTAGCAAATGATATGCGGGTGGAGGGGAACTCACCTCAACTATCTCATGAGTTTCAGTTTCAGGAATATATATTGGGAAATCGGTATTGGGAAATTCGTTTTGTCTAAATACATATTCACTTTGTAGTGCTAAACGTAGGTTTTTAATCTTGCTGGAATAATAAACTATTTCATTTGTTGTGTTTACAGGGGGCATGTTAATGAGGGCTTCCTCTTGAATTTTATCAAAACCTTTTACGATAGATGCTTGGTGATTGAATTGAAGCGCTTTATTAAAAACATAAGACGCATCAAAATCAACTCCCAACAGTTGAGCATTGGTTTGTCGATACTCCCATACTTGGAAAGTTCCTCGAATTGTACTGTTAGTAGTGATAGGCTCTATTACAATAAAATCCAAAATGTTATTTAAATAAGGGTTGATCGAATAACTGAAACGCTCTTCTTTTCGTTCTAGAGTAAAGGACAGTTTCTGTCCTATTTCCGGATTAAAGGTTAGATCTCCTAATTCAATTCTTGAAGCAGAATGGTGCAAGCCTTCGCTAAAAAGTTC
>JABAZL010000132.1 GCA_018608425.1 Flavobacteriaceae bacterium | reverse complement strand
ATACAGTCGAGGCGTTTATCAGAAAAATCAGAACAAGTCTATGGGAAATAAACGCAAAGACTTTTCGGCAATAGAACTTTCTTCCGTGATTGAAAGAAAACAGAAAGAAGCTTCGAAGGTGTTTGTTACCGCAGAAGGGGTTTCAATTCCCAAAACAGCTAGCGCTCCAAAAGAGCCTCTATCGCATCTTGAGTTTTCTGCCGGGATACCTCCTTTTTTAAGAGGCCCCTATAGTACTATGTATGTCCGTCGTCCGTGGACGATTCGGCAATATGCAGGTTTCTCTTCAGCAGAGGAAAGCAATGCGTTTTACTTGAAAAATTTAGCCATGGGGCAAAAAGGCCTTTCGGTTGCTTTTGACTTACCAACTCATCGAGGCTATGACAGTGATCACGAACGTGTGCAGGGCGATGTTGGAAAGGCTGGTGTAGCCATCGACTCGGTAGAAGATATGAAGCTTTTATTCAATCAAATTCCTCTAGATGCAATGTCAGTATCCATGACCATGAACGGTGCGGTGTTGCCCATTATGGCGTTTTATATTGTTGCAGCTGAAGAGCAGGGGGTGTGTCCTGAACACTTATCGGGAACCATTCAGAATGATATTCTAAAAGAATTTATGGTGCGTAATACCTACGTATATCCGCCAGCTCCATCAATCAAGATAGTATCTGAAATTTTTAAATACACTTCGAAAAAGATGCCAAAGTTCAACAGCATCAGTATTTCGGGTTATCATATGCAAGAGGCAGGCGCAACCGCAGATATAGAATTGGCTTATACACTTGCCGATGGTTTAGAATATATAAAAACGGGACTCAAAGCTGGATTGACCATTGATGAATTTGCTCCGCGACTTTCTTTTTTCTGGGGGATTGGAATGAATCACTTTATGGAAATTGCTAAAATGCGCGCCGCTCGTATGTTATGGGCTAAGCTTGTAAAGCAATTCAACCCTAAAAATGAAAAATCCCTAGCCTTACGCACACATTGTCAAACCAGCGGGTGGAGTTTAACTGCCCAAGATCCATTCAATAATGTTGCTCGTACAACTATAGAAGCTATGGCTGCTGTATTTGGTGGAACCCAAAGTTTACATACCAATGCCTTGGATGAAGCTATTGCTTTACCCACCGATTTTTCTGCTAGAATAGCTAGAAATACACAGCTTTTTTTACAAGAAGAAACCCATATCACTAAAACAGTTGACCCATGGGGAGGAAGTCATTATGTAGAACAACTGACCCATGATATCGCTCATAAAGCATGGGATTTGATTCAAGAAATTGAATCTTATGGAGGAATGACAGAAGCGATTGAAGCGGGTATTCCAAAGATGCGGATTGAAGAGGCAGCTACAAAAAAACAAGCCCGTATTGATAGCGGCCAAGATATTATCGTTGGGGTTAATCAATACAGGTTGGAAGAAGAAGAGTTGATGACCTATCTTGAAGTAGATCAAGAGCAGGTGCAAAAGCAGCAACTCCAAAGATTAAAAGACCTGAAGCAAACTCGAAATGCCAAAGAAGTTGAAGTAGCATTGAATGCACTGACTCAAGCTGCTTCACTTTTGAACCAAGATATGACTCCTGCTGAAAATTTATTAGAACTCGCAATTAAAGCAGCCAAAGTTCGTGCTACCTTAGGAGAAATAAGTGCTGCTTTAGAAAAAAGTTTTGGACGATATCAGGCAAACATACAAACGTTTACGGGTGTCTATTCCAAAGAGATTAAAGAGGATGCCGACTTTAAGAAAGGACAGGAATTGACCCAACAGTTTTTTGAGCTAAATGGACGTAGGCCACGAATTATGATTGCAAAAATGGGGCAAGATGGCCACGATCGAGGTGCTAAGGTAATCGCTACTAGCTATGTAGATTTGGGTTTTGATGTAGACATTGGTCCTTTGTTTCAAACCCCAAAAGAAGCGGCTAAACAAGCGATAGAAAATGATGTTCACATTCTTGGAATTTCTTCTCTAGCTGCCGGACACAAAACTTTAGTTCCACAAGTTTTGGGGGAACTCAAACGCCTTGGTCGTGAAGATATCGAAGTTATTGTTGGAGGTGTAGTTCCTCCACAAGACCATCCATTTCTTCTTGAGTTGGGTGTGTTGGGTGTTTATGGACCGGGCACTAAAATAAGTAAAACAGCCATTGAGGTTTTAAGTTTTTTATTGGACTAGGTGTTGAAATTTAAAGACGTGTTATTAAGATGAAAATTAAAATTTACAGTTAGTTCTTTTTTTTATTCCAGGGTTAATGTGTTTTGCACAAATTACTGCAGAAGAGCTTTTACTTAAAACGCTTGCTGCTCACGGAGGAAATCATTACAAAGAGGTCAAATCTATTGCTTATCAAAAGAAGATTAATCATTTTGATGCGAGTGGTGCGGTGTTGGATACTGTTATAGAAAACCATACAATTGATTTTGTAAATTCTACTTCTCAGTTCAGTTGGAAGGAGCCAGGAAATGATTTTATCGCAATACAAAACAAGGATTCAGTTACACTTCAAATTAATGGAGTTCATACTAAAGATACTTCAACAATCTTAAAAATTAAAAAAAGTTTAAAGGCAGCGACTTATGTTTTTTGGCAGCCTTTCAAATTGGTCGATCCTAATGCTATACTAGAATTGAAGGGTGTAACAACTTTATTTAATGGTTGGCAAGTTCATGTTCTAGAAGTTCAATATCCTAATTCTGATGACCGCTGGTATTTTTATTTTGACACCAAAAGCTTTTTATTAAAGGCATCAGGAGTCTTTTTTAAAAAACGATATAGCCTAATAGTAAATGAGCTT